>JBDTPK010000258.1:0-4838 GCA_039932735.1 Nitrospirota bacterium | reverse complement strand
ATTCAAGCTCCGCTGCCTTCTTGCGTTGGCTGAAACTGCGTGATCACAAAACCAGAGGACCCGGTGCGATGGTGTTGAGCCATCGTCACCTGGTCCTTGGCTAGGCCGCTATGTGAGGTTATCGGGTTTAGTCCCGGCACCCTAACAAACCCTCAAAGAAGTTACGGGCAGCTGGTAACGGGAACCCCGATTGGATTCCGCTGCTGCGCCGACAGTTGGCACTTCCAATCAGTGGGAAATGCGGCAGGAAGGTTCTGGACCCAGCCGTTGTAGACCAACGGAATGGGCAACACACCCTGTGCGCCCATTCCCGCATTCCCGATAGCTGGTCCGTCCGAATGGAAGTCTGAGGACTTATTCGCTTCCGTCAACAGCATGCTTCCAACGATGGCAGCATTACTCCCATGTCTATGCCGATACCGAATTCGTCAGGATCAGGATCCACGACAATCATCCGGTTGGAGAATTTGCTGGTGACATAGGCGTAGTACCCGCCGCCTTTCTTGGCACCGAACTGCACGCCATGACAGCCGGGATCGCAAGGCAGCATACCGATGACTTTCTCTGCATCCGCATCAATGATGGTAATGGTCTCCGTCAACACGTTCGCTGTGACGACATACTTGCCATCCGGGCTTACCGGGGTTTGCATCGGCAAACCTCCCACTGATTGAGAGAAGAATGGCATCAGAAACCATTATTCCATCACAGACTCTATAAGCGTGCAGTCGGCAGGAAACAATCACTCCGACACCGCTTCTGCCATCGCACAGTCTCAATCAATGCTGACCCCATTTCCCCTCCTCAATGCCAGCCTGGAGCCAAAGCTCCAGGCCGGCTCAATCTCGAATTCTACTTATTGGAGTGGATTTTTCTGCTTGGGAGTCAGCTGGCCCTTCCAGGTGTTACAGTCGGCGGTCGCGCAGTTCTGAACCCATTGCTGCACCCAGCCGTTGTAGACGACCGGAACTGGCAGGACGCCTTGGCCACCCATGCCCCTATTGCCGATAACACGATCGTCCTGCACAGCCGCCGACCCAGCTAGCAACACGCGCCCGACTATGGCGGCATCGCTCGGATCGCCGTTCCCATCGAGATCAGGATCCACGACGATCAACGCGTTGCTGAATTTGGTGGCGACATAGGCGTAGTACCCGCCCCCTGCCTTGGCGCCATATTGCACGCCATGGCAACCTGGATCACAAGGCAACATCGCCACGACCGTGTCTTCATTCGGATTTACACTACCGTTCGACAGTAGATGCCGAGTATCAACAATCGTAATGGTGGCGGTCAGGGTATTGGCCGTGATCATATTCTTTCCGTCTGGACTCACCGGCGTCTGAATGGGTAAAGCGCCGACAAACGTCTTGCCGGAGACCGGATCCGCCACCACCGCTCCAGTGACTGGGTCGTAGTTGGCAATCAAATTAATCGTCTTCTTCACCTCGTTGGTGACCATATCCATGACCGTTATGGAGGAGTCAAGAAAATTGGCCACGTAATACTTGGTTGAATCCGGCATCATTCCCGTGGCGATTGGCACATGTCCCGTGGGAATTGTTTTCTCGATTGCACCGCCTGGGAAATTATACACCGTCGACGTATTGAGATTTTCGTTGGGCGTCACCATCTTGTTTCCGTCAGCGCTCATCCAATGACCATGAGGATGGGTCGCGGTAAAAACGTCTTTGCCCCCCGATCCCATCGGGATGTCCCTAATAAATGCATTTGGGCTGAGACCACCTGAGCCCGCCAGATCGTTAAACTCCCGCACGTTATTGCCTCCGTTCTGTGCCACATGCACTTGATCGTTATTGGCTCTCGTCATCACATGTGATGGGGCGGGACCCGCCTTCAGTTCACGCACGAACACGCCGGTCGTTCTATCAAACACCGTCAACCTCTCGTCGAGCCATTGGGTCTGATAGATCACCGACTGATTTCGATCAGTCCACATGTTGTGGGGATGGTTCATATCGGTCGCTGGGAGTGCAATCTTCTTCGTCAACCCCCATGTCCCTCCGTCGATGGCCGTCGCCGTCCCCGGCTTCGACTTCTGCGCCGTCAATTCAAACTGGGTGTCGACCCAGATTTCACCCACCGCTGCTTGTGTCGGGCTAAATAATTTATTTGCTGGAAGTGTTAAATCGACTGTCCCAATCCCAAGCACCGCAGAGAGATCCGGAACATCAATCCTTTTCCCCTTCACATCGTATACAATCACCGGGACAGCCGGAAAGGCTGGCTGCCACGAGGTCTTGGTATAATCTTTCCAATTCGTCGGATCCGTGAGGATAAAGAATGTGCGCAAGAGGCGGACCGCCAAATCACTGTATGTCGGGACCGTAATGCCATTGAGCAGTGTAATCTGTCTGCCGAGATCCAATCCTAAGCCCCCGTTTACCTTGGTTTTGGGATCGTCCACGATGACAGCCGCGAACATGTAGACATGAATGTCACAGATGAAGACGTACAGTCCTGGATCCTTCAAGGTCACTGTGGCCACCCCTCCCGGTGCCGGGTGGCGAAAATCGATGGCTGTCTTGAATGGCATGTTTTGGGCACCATCGGGCCAAAGCAAGCTCACCGCCGTATGGATCGTGCTTGCTTCTCCGCTAAACGAAGGAAACCCCACCGTTTCTCCTGGAGCAATGACCGCGAGGGACCTCTGCTGAGCCCCCCCAATGGATGCAGGCACACACCCGAGTGATCCCGAGTTGGCTGTGTTCGCACAAGTAAAAAAGTTCCCAGGGCTGTCTCCAGCCTCGAATGACACGGTAGGTGCTGCCTGGGCCACGCCAGCCGTGCCCAATCCCACCAGCATACTGAATAGAGCCAATAAGAGTTGTCGCATTTTCATAAAGCCTTCCTTTACGGTTTTGCGTGTTAACAGCTGCTGCTAACACATGGCCTTCGTTTCCATGAATTCTACTAGTGGACGTGAAGCTCCGACATCATCCCGAACGTGGCATGAGGAAGGATGTGACAATGGAACAGCCACCGACCTATGGCTCCCCCGGCCGAATTGTCCTGCTTCCTGCGATCGTCCAAGGAGACCCGGAACGTGAGGGTGTAATTCTCAGGCACATCCACGATGTCCCGAAACTCCCGATCAAACGTGTATGACGGTCCGGTTGTTCCTGTTCGTGGGGTCAGCGTGATCGGCTGCACCGAAAACCCGTGCAAATGAAACGGATGGTGCGCCCCCGTCTTATTGGTCACCGTCAGCTCCATCGTATTGGCGAGGATTGCATGACGGGCTGATTCCAGATAAAAAGGATTGCCGCCGGACATACCATTGAAATCACGCGGCATCGGGATACCGTCAATCGACGCCTCAAAAGCACCGGTCTTGGTAAAGAAAGTCAGCTTGATGTCCTTATCCACCGACCCTTGTTCGCCGCTGCCAAGAACAAGATTACCCGTTACCATATGGAGAACCTGGACCTTCGCGTGCGCCCCCAAACTCGCAAGCAGCGCCTCACCGCCCTCAATTCCGTGCGGAGTGTGCGCATGACCTGCCACCTTCAGATGCATCACCGGCACTGTCGGAGTCCACGAGTATGTGGCTGCCACTCGCTGGAAATCCTCCGTCCAGAGGGTGAGCACAGAGTCTAGTTTTTCAGAAGATGAAATCATCGCCACTACATCCGCACGACCTGCAGGCGGGAGCAGGATCTCGCCCCTCTCATACTTAAAATCAAACCTATGCGGACCAATGCCCCCCTCAACAACCGCATGGTTGAGCAACCCTCCCTCTCCACCGATTCGAACCAGTGGCGTTTTATGCCCTTTGCTATTAGTTAAACGGAGACGCATGTAGCGGACCGGCGAAGGATTCACAATCTGCAGCCGCAGTCCCTGACCGGCATTAACAGGAGTTGTCACCGCATTGGAGAGAAGATCGCCTGGCTTATCAGGAGATCCCAACCTCCCTCCGACATTGACGCCGTTGGTCAGGACCGTAAACCCTTCACTCATACGACCAGTCAAGCTGGGAGATTGAATGTTCGGAACGTCTCCGGCGCTGTATAGATTCGGTGTATACACTCCATTTGCATCAAGCGGATCAGCCTCGCAGAGGATGAGCGGGGACTGAGTCAAAGGATGATTTTGGTAGTTGATCGCCCAGGAGTGAATGCCACTGACGTGCGACAGCACCGTGTCATCAAATGCGGCCGGGTTGCTCCCCGGAGCGCCGCATACCGTGATGTCGCTGATCACCAGCGTCTTGGTTTGCGCTGCCGAAGGGATCACGCCCTTCCCGATGAGGGCTGCCTCGTACCCGTCTTTATCTTCAACAATGATCGACCCGTAAAGTCCTTTGGCCACTTGGTTGGTCGATGAGTGGTGATGCGGGTGGTACCAGAAGATCCCCGGCCGTCTTACGGTGAACTTGTAGTCGAAGGTACCCCCTGCTGGAGCCACTGCAGACTGTGTCACTTCTGTGCCGTCACTTTCATTGTTCAACTCGATGCCATGCCAGTGAATACCCGAGACATTAGCCTCTGGAGTCAAACCTGAAGGATCGAGGTTATTCACAAAATGCACAATGACCTGGTTTCCCACAGTGAGCCGAAACTCCGGACCCGGTATGGTCCCGGTCGTAGAGCACGTACTAGAGTCAGCAGGGTTTCCACAGCTCTTAAACGTCATCGCGTGCGCCGTCACCCCATTGCCGATATTGACAGTCGCCTCGTCTGCCACAATGTAGGTTTCAACGATGCTGGGATCAGCATTAATGTCAACGACCTGAGGAACCGTATACGGCCCGACTCCAGTCGTGGCATACGCCGATTCTTTACCGGACAAGAACAGCATGAGCACCAAGACAA
>JBDTPK010000257.1:0-4845 GCA_039932735.1 Nitrospirota bacterium | reverse complement strand
ACGGTTGTGAGTCCGAGCTATGAAGAGGTGTCCGCTGGACGAACGGGGCATGCGGAATCGGTCGAAGTGGTCTATGACCCAGCCAAAGTGAGCTATCAGACGCTTCTGGATGCCTTTTGGCTCAACGTTGATCCGGTCGCACAGAATGCACAGTTCTGCGACCACGGCAGCCAGTACCGATCCGCCATTTTCTTTCAGACCGACGAAGAGAAACGTGCGTCGGACTCCTCTAAAAAGGCGATCGAGCAATCAGAGCGATTCAAAGAGCCGATCGCCACGCAGATTGTCATGGCCTCACAGTTTTATCTCGCCGAGGATTATCATCAGGACTTCTACAAAAAGAACCCCATCCGCTACAAATTCTACAAATATAATTGCGGTCGTGCCCAACGACTTGAAGAGGTATGGGGGAAGCCTTAACGTAGGCTGGGCCGCTCACACTGTTGTCCTGACCCTTCGCAACATTCCAGCGACAGGACTCCTGACCTCAGTGTATATTTGGGCCATAGGAGCCTGTGCCAATACCTTTGCCCAGTGAGGTGTGCTCCGTGAAGCGTACGATCCGGCAATCGACCAGAAAACCAGTGATCGGTGTCATGGGTCCGGCCAAGGCTGATATCCGGGAATTAGCCGACGCCAAAACCTTAGGAGAACTCATCGCCCGTCAAGGATGGGTGGTGTTGACCGGAGGGCGCGCGAGCGGTGTGATGGACGCTGCCAGTGAAGGGGCGAAGTCAGTGCCGGGCAGCTTGACGATCGGGATTCTTCCGGATGGCAAAGCGCGGGTGTCTCGGTATGTGGATGTAGCGATCGTCACGGACCTGGGGCAGGCGCGCAACAATGTGAACGTCATGTCCAGCGACGTTATCGTAGCCTGTGGGCTCGGCGGTACCGGAACAGTTTCAGAAGTTGCGCTGGCCCTGAAGGCAAAGAAAACCGTGATTCTGTTGGGGGCCGACAAGGCTGGTGTGGGTCTGTTCAAAAATCTCGCGCCGCGTCTGGTTTATGCTGCCGCCTCGCCCGAAGAGGCAGTTAAGTTGATCGGAGATCTGCTCTAGCGGATATATGGACTCCTGCCCGATACAAAGTTACAAGTCATGACGGTGCGGTCTGACTGCATGCATCTATTCGGCCTCGTCGTGAACCACCCCTGTCCGGATTCGGGCCTCTCGGTCAGTCCTGCTAACTGGGTTATTAGGAGCCGGCCCGACCGGTCACGGCATCTACTCGTCGACCTCGCAATCCGTCATCATGAGCCAGGGTCTTCCCATAGGGTCTGCTCAGGCGCATGCCGCGCCGCCGCAGGCAGTAGACTTGAAGCCGCTCGAACTGGATGTAGTAGCAGTAACCTGCTAGCCGAGAGATCGTGGGCGTGGCAGAGGCCTGTGTTGTAGCGACCATGGCAACGGTATCCATCCTGTAATCCGCGGGCAGTTTGTTCGGTGCCGTAATACCTGAACCCTGGCGTAGCGGCCTCCAAAGACGATGACAAGCCGTGAGCCTGCCACGAATCCAGGCAGCGAGTGTTTATGCAGGGACTCTGCTCCTGACCCCACACCAGGTTCAAGTAGTGAGGCACGCCTGAAACAACGCCTCAGACAAGAAATTCATGCAGGATTGGAACTGAATGACCCATTCGAAGGTGGAATGACTAAATAAGTCCGGTATGTAGTGCGCGGTCGAGTACCTGGTCTGAGGTACCTCACCTCACCTCAATGCGACCCGAATTGGCCGGATGAAGAATGATCGCAGTTTAGCCCCCGCATCCTCCCGTTTCTTTCGAACTGATCCATCGCCAGGAAACCTCAACCATCTTCAAGTTCTCAATCGCTTCTTGACCGCAAGAATTACACGAGAAATCCGGTAAGCGTTTGACGGAAGACCAGGCAGTGATATAGTTTGCGAGGAGTTGGCGCAGGGCAAGGAGCCGCGATGCACTTTGTTCGAATTGGTAAGAAAGTCGTGAATCTCGATAGTGTGAGCTACTGCGAAGCACAGATATGGCAAGATGAGATGTCGTTAAAGGTTCATTTCGTCGGATCCGCTAACAATACTCCTCTGGTATTAGCCGAAGACGAGGCCAAGGAACTGTGGAAGTACATGGAGTACGTCGCTGAAAAGCCCGTCTAACGCCTTCACATCTCACGTCTCGGATTATACATCTCGCCCCACTTTTCGATCCCTGCGGATGCTAGGGTTCCCAGTCCTTTCGGGTGGATACTCACTCTGAGCCATGCTTCCTAAGGGCCATACAAGATCACGGGGGGATCGATTTGTGCGGTTGGCCTACATGCATCGTCGGACCAGCATTCATAACGGGCATGACCCAACCGACTTTCTTGTAGCTACGGTAGTACCAGCACCTTTTTGACATAATCCTGTGTTTCCTTGTAGGGCGGGATCTGTCCCTATTGATTTACCTTGGGTTCGCCCGCGTTATAAGCAGCCAAGGCTAACCAGGCGTTTCCGTGGAACCGATTTAGGAGGTAACGCAGGTGCTTGGCCCCACCTAAGATGTTGTCGCTCGCATCGCAGAGGTTACGCACGTTATGCCGGATTGCGGTTTCAGAAATCAGCCGCATGAGTCCTACCGCTCCCGCTTTTGAGACCGCGATCGGATTAAAAGAAGACCCGGCCTTCATCACTGCAAGGAGCGAGGCTGGTTGAACGTGGTGCTGCTGAGCTGCACGGATCACTGCTTGATCGAGTTCTAGATGCACCACACCTGTGATGCCGGGCCTTACGGCGAGCTGTTCCTACAGGCTTATGTCTCGGTCCATTCGTGGGGCCCACCGGGCCCGTAGGACCAACATATCCATATAGCTGCGATCAGTCAGAATTAAAGTCGCTCACGCTGCGTCAGTATCAGCACTGCGCAGGAGTATATCTGGCTGCGCCCTTGTGGCTGAATGTCCGGTGCCCCACGTCATCATGCTAAGGCTCGTTGTGATGCTCGGCCCTGTTCATCTTTGTTCCCTCCCTGTGCCACGTCGTTCATGTCGCTCGGGAGTATACCCTGCCCTGTGACGCGGTAAGCACAGGTTTTATGCCGCTCTGAAGGGAAGAGAAAATGCTTTATTTTATAAATTTACAATGATTTATGGTTACCAGTAACTGCGGATTTCATAGGGGGACTAGGGCGGGGGTGTCCCTTGTTTTAGCTCTCCTTGCCGCACGTTGCGGTTCGTTGGAGAATGCGGCGGGAGACTCCCAATCTCTCTTGTGCCAGATCCCACAAACGAGGGGGGTCTCTCGTGTGCTGAAGGAAGACGTGGTACTCTCTCCTCTCCTCATTGTCTAACCAAGAAGGAGTTCGACTACCATGGCGAAACTTCGGTACTGTGAACGAGTCGACACACAGTTCCCCGTTGTGTTTGCTGAGGAGGCCTACGTGGGGGAGGGAACCGTGCTCAATGTGTCTGTCCCTGGCTGCGCCGTCCACAGCCGAAAACAAGTACAGCTCGGCTCCTATCTTGAGATGAGAATGCTCGTTCCTGACACCGCGTCTCCGCTCCGAGTCGGATTAGCCAAAGTACGTTGGTGCGAGGGAGAACAGTTTGGTGTCGAGTTTATTCGAATGCCTGGTGAAGACCAAGTTCTCTTGGGGCGGCTCATCAAAAATGAGATCCATCTCGCGCTGCCATCTCGATCCAGTGTATGGTAGGGTACAGCTCTGATGATAGTCACGATGGCTCGTGAGGATGAACGCGTATGATGAGAAGCCTTGTGCTAATCATGATTCTGGTCCTGGCAGGCTGTGCTGAGTCCTATACTGTATTCCATAGCCAGACAGGTAATCCGATTATATTGGGTCGGCGGGCATATTCTTACGAAGGCTGTCTATCCACGATGCGTGAGGAGGCAGATCGACTTGGAGTCTCGCTGGGCACAGTCCATGTGAGAGGTTCTTGGCAAGGTCGATCCCTTCTCTGGCCCTTCGAGCCTGGGTATGCCTGCGAAGGGGTAATCGGCCCCGAACGTCTCCCAAGCGGAGCCTATCCACACAGTTCACCCTTCTCATCGCTATAGGGTAGTTGCCGCCCACCCCTTCAAATTTTTGACGCCTCACGTATATCGACCTCTGGCAATTGTGGTCACGCCTATCCGTGGGATGGAGCTCCATTCGAGTTTCACGCCTTCGCGTACTGTATTGTCACATTTTCTTTATCCTCCCTCGTCTCTTGGCTATAATCAATTTCTCCTAGTCGCCAGCCTCGCGGCAGACAATCAGTCCAAACCTAGAGCCGAGGAATCGATATGAGGGTTCATGCGATAGCGAGGTTGTCAGATGATCAAAGCGCTCCTCGTCGAAGACAATGACGTCGACGCTGAACTCACGCAGAATCTTCTTTCTGAATGGAGCATCGAGGAGTTCCAGATCACCCGTGCGAAAACGTTGGGAGAAGGACTCGCGTTTCTGAGCCGTGAGCGATTCGATGCCGTGCTCTTGGACCTTTCTCTGCCGGATGCGTTCGGTCTCCCGGCGGTCAGACAGGTCCATACGACCTGTCCAACGATCCCTGTTGTCGTCCTGAGCGGCGTGAGTGACCAAAGCCTGGCTCTTCAAGCTATACAACAGGGGGCGCAAGATTACCTTGTCAAAGGTCAGGGCCATCCGGAACTGTTAGCCCGTGCCGTCCGTTATGCCATCGAGCGAAAACGCTCTGAAGAGCATCTGACTTACCTCGCACAGTACGATCACTTGACCGGGCTGGTGAATCGTACCCTCTTTCGTGATCGGCTTGTTCAAGCCATGGCTCGAACCAAGCGCATGCAACAACCGATTTGCCTCATGCTCCTCGATCTCGATCGATTCAAAGCGGTGAATGATACCTTCGGCCACGA
>JBDTPK010000256.1:0-4877 GCA_039932735.1 Nitrospirota bacterium | reverse complement strand
CGTGAAATCTGGCGTTAACTCCTGTGTTCGATACGCTTAGCGTACTAAAATGATTTAACAGCCTCCGCCAAACTCGCCCGAGCTGGGTGAATGGAGGAAGGTGGGATGAGGTGGCGACCATGATGATCCTTGTCACCACTCTGTTTTTGTTACCGCCGATGCTCGTGACCCGGTACCTCTATATGTCCGGAGAGTTCATCAATCGAAAAGCGTTCCAGCTTTCATTATTTTCTGCTGGCCTTCTTCGCGCTGACCATCGGGATCAGCGTTCGATATTCCTACCAAGGCTACGCCACCTCGGCAACAACCCAGGTTTCGCTAACTGAGGTTCTGTCCGAACACTAGACGCTCCGCAACAAACCCGCTGAACTCCTCCATGGGGCTGCAATGCCACCCCTCGCGAAACAACAGATCAACAATCATGCCTTGTATCTTGCGCCCTCATCTCTGATCAAGTCAGAATAGTGCCAACACGGCCTATGATGTCCACCCCACAACATAACCAGCACATTGCCACCATCTTTCGTTCGATGGCGGAACGATTGGCCGCTCAGCGGGCGAATCCCTATCGGGTCAGAGCCTATCGAAAGGCGGCGGATACCATCGAGGCTTTGGAGGAGGACATTGCAGACATCGCCGTACGGCATGCACTGGAAGATATTGAGGGAATCGGTCGGGACCTGGCGGACAAGATTGAAGAATTTCTGAGAGCTGGAACGATTCAAGCCTATGAAGCCTTGAGAACGCCGCTTCCGGACGCCGTGAAGGCCTGGACTCAGCTCCCTGGACTGTCCGAGTCCCTCGTCGCGTACCTCTACACCCGCCTGCACATCACCACTTTGACCGATCTGGAGCGGCTGGTGCGGTCGCACATGCTGCGGACGACGCCGGGGTTTTCAGGGTCGGAAGAACGGCTGCTGGAGGCGATCGCCGACTTAGCACTCATTATTCATGAAGGTTCGTCCCGAAAGCGTGCAGACGCGACGCGAGACGGGCACTCGGAGACATGAGGGCCTGAGGCATACTCGCGCAGTTTGTCGAAGGGCTGAACGGCGAGACTGCCCGTCTCGGTCGCGCATCCTCGCTTGCAGCAGAAGCTTCATGAGTAATGGGGGTGGAGCACCAGGCCACCACCTTTAGCAGGATGCTGAAAAAGCCCGCAGCGGCGTTCTCGCATCGCTCAGAGGCTCAACGTTCCGAAGCGTACGCCTCGCCTCTTCGCTCGCTGCGGCCTTGCTGGACGGCCTTTTTGAGCATCTTGCGAGTTGTTCATGTGTCAACGACACGCACAAGAACACAGCGGGATTTGAGCGTAAACTGAGTTTTTCCGCAGCCTGTTAGGACGCGCGAGGAAGCTCCTTAAAGATCTTCCAGGTCTTCAGCATCTCGACCGCCTTTTGGAGTTGCACATCCTGTTCAAGCGAGGGTTCGCCGAAGACCTCGCCGGAAGGAGGTGGAGGCACCGCGCCATCCTTCGACGTCCCCTCTTCATGCCCTTTGCCATTCAACTCCGGTTGATCTTTCCCCGGCACAATTGCAGGCTTGGCCTGCTTCGGCTCCCCTTCTTTTTCACCTGGCTTCGGCTCGCCTGCCTTAGCAACCGTGGACTGTGGTTGGGCCTTCACCACAATATCGGGGGTAATGCCGGTTGATTGGATTGAGCGCCCTTTCGGGGTGTAATACTTCGCTGTCGTGAGGCGGAGTCCGGACCCATCCCCCAACGGGAGAATCGTTTGTACCGATCCTTTACCGAACGAGGTTGTGCCGACAATCACGGCTCGCCCGTAGTCTTGCAAGGCACCTGCCACGATTTCAGACGCACTCGCTGATCCTTCATTGATCAGAACAATCATGGGCGAATCGTCCATCTGATCTTTCCCCTTGGCGATCCACTCGTCCTTCTTGCTTTCACGTCCTTTCGTATAGACCACGAGCTTGCCGCCTGGAAGAAACTGCTCGGAGACCTCAACAGATGCGGTCAGTAGCCCGCCTGGGTTGTTGCGGAGGTCGAGGATCGTCGACTGGAGCTTCTGCTCCTTGAACTGCTTGAGCACCTTACTCAAATCTCGCCCCGTTGATTCCTGGAATTGTGTCAGCCGAATGTACCCAATATTGTCCAATACCTTCGACTTCACACTCTCGATTTTAATGGTATCGCGGACCAGCGTGAATTGGAGCAGGTCAGGAGTCCCCTCCCGCTGAATTGTCATATTGACCTTCGAGCCCTTGGGGCCACGCATTTTCTGAACCGCATCCATCAACGTGAGGTCTTTCGTCGTCTCGTCGTTCACCTTGGTAATGAAATCACCGGCCTTGACCCCGGCTCGGTGGGCCGGCGTGCCCTCGATGGGCGCAATCACCGCTAAACGATTCTCTTTCAAGCCGATCTGAATGCCCACGCCCCCGAACTCACCCTTCGTTTCAACCTGCATTTCCTTATACATCTCAGGGGTCATATAGGCTGAATGGGGATCGAGGGTTGAGAGCATGCCACGAATGGCCCCCTGGACGAGATCCTTCGCCTTCGTTTCGTCGACGTAACTCTTCTGAACTTGGGTCAACACCTCGGAAAACGTCTTCAACTCTTCGTAGGTTTCCGTGGCATGCCCGGTCCGCTCCCATCCCTTGCCGAGCAGCACGCCCAAGACCAGCGCGACCATCACCATCGGGGCTAATACCCAGAATCGTCGTCGGGGAATCTGTTCCATAATATTAATGTCCTTTCCTCTTCCCATTCCCTAATCAGGATACTGAAACAGTCCGTCAACAATAGCTACGCCTCTCCTCTTCGCTCACTGTGGCCTTGCTGAACAGGCTTTTTGAGCATCCTGAGCTGTTGCGGGATCAGCGCCATTCTGTGAGATCTCAGCGAGGTTGTCTGCATAAACCAAGTTTCTTACAACCGGTTACCGTCTCGCCAACCAGTGGAGAGGATCAAGTGGCTCCGCCCCCTGGCGTAACTCAAAGTATAAAGTATCTTCGCCCGTCATGCCCGTATCTCCCGTTTCTCCGATTGCTTGCCCGGCCCAGACCTGTGATCCCACAGACGCCAGGATCTTCGAGGCATGGGCATACAGCGAAAAGAACCCGTTCGCATGATCAAGGATTATAACGAGTCCGTACCCTTTCAACCAGTCGGCATAGACCACAGACCCCGGCATCACCGCGTGAATGGCGCTGCCTTCCACCGTCTTGATTTCAATGCCCCTGCGCTGCACATAGGTATTGAAGGTCGGGTGCTTCTGCCGGCCAAAGTAGGAAACAATACTCCCATCAGCCGGCCAGGGCAATGTGCCCTTTACCCCACGAGGGAGAAGCCCACCGGTCTGAGGCCGGGCCGCGGCGGCGCGGCGGCGCTGCTCCATTTCGCGCAGCAAGCTATCGATTCGCGAGGCGGATCGTTCTAACTCTTGGAGGGCATGTTCATAGGATTCTTTTTGATGCGTGATTTTGGCGAGATAGACCTTCTTTTCTTTCTTGACCGATTTCATCTTAGCCAGTTGCTTCTCGGTACTTTGCTTGTATGACAACATCCCCACCCGCGCTTCTTCCCGCTGGCGCTCCGCCTGCTCCATATTGGCCACGTCGGATCGGAACGTGCCCATGAGGGTATAGTCTCGTTCAGAAACGGCTGAGAGATACTGAAGTCGTCGCTGGAAATCACCATACGAGCCAGAGGCAAGCAAGGTTTTCCAATGCCCGAACCGGCCCTCCATATATTGCACCCGCAGCCGAGCGAGAATGGCGTCCTTACGTTCTTCTATATTTACACGCAACCCAGCGAGGTGTGCACTGATGACCTTGATCTCCTCGTCTTTCTTTCGCAACTTTCGGGTAATCTCCTGATGCGCTTGCCGGTCGCGTACCAATCGTTCATCGAGCGTCTGAATCCCCTGCAAGAGAGACTCTCGCTTTTTCCCTGCTTTATCGGCCTGCTCTCGTGTCTTTTCAATCCGATCTTTGAGCTGGTCGAGGGCCTTCCGTTCTTTTTCAATCTTATCGGTCATCGGATCGGCCACTGCCACCGCCGTCCAGGAAAGACTCAACAGGCCCCAGATCGCGACTCCGACCATGAGTCCCATCCAAGACCTCATGCCCTAGCCTCGCCGAAACGCCGTATCGACACAAGGCTGCCCACAAACCCGAGACCCATCCCTACAGCAATCAGAGCAAGACAGAGTGACGGAGAAAAGAAAGTCATGAGGTTGTCGAGCCCGGCAAATCGTCCCATCGTCTGCATTTGCTGCCGGAACAATTCGTACATGAACTTGAGCACGAGCAACGAGAGTGCGCTACCTAAAGCACCGAGTACGGCGCCTTCCAGCAGATAGGGGATATGGATAAAACTGGTGGTGGCCCCGATGAGACGCAAAATAGCAATCTCGTCCCGCCGGGCGAAGAGTGTGAGGCGGATCGTATTAGCGATAATGGTCACAGCCGCCGTCGAAAGAATGACGCCGATCCCGATGGCCACCAACTCAATCGATCGGATCACCGTCGCAAGGGCATCAATCCAATCTTGATTATAGTCGACCTTGGTGACGCCGGCGACCATCCTGACCCGCTCCGCCCATCGGTTGATCGAATCCGGTGAACGGAACGTCGGGCTGAGTGCCACAACGAAGGAGGCCGGTAATGGATTCTGACCCAGTCCCTCAAGCAAGTGAGACTCCGAAGGAAATTGTGCTTTAAACTCTCCCAGCGCCTGCTCTTTCGAGATAAACAACAATGAGGCGACGGCTTGATCGCTCCGCAACTGTTGCTCGATCTCAGCAATCGAGTCGGAGGCGAGCTGCTCATCAAGATACACCATGATTTTGACATCGTCCTGGAGCCATCCGGCCGCCGCCCGCAGATTGACATAGAGCAGCAAGAAG
>JBDTPK010000255.1:0-4901 GCA_039932735.1 Nitrospirota bacterium | reverse complement strand
AACTCCGGCACGTGCCCGTCTCCCTGCGCAACACCTTGACGTACAATCGGGGAGAGAGATGGCCAAACACAAGCGGTTGCCCCAGCGGCTCGCGACCCAGATCTTTGTTACCGATCCCTACAGTGCGTCTGAACGCGCCACGAACGAGCACACCAGCGGGTTGACCAGTACGTGCCGAAGGGCACGGACTTGTCGGGGTACAGGCCGCGGGAGCTGAACGCCTTGTGGATCGCCTCACCACGCGCCTGAGAACATGCCTAAACTTTGCCATGCCCCTGGAAGTCTCTGCGCACCTGCGCCATCATTGACCCGTTGCACGTGGAATGTGAAACCGCATTCTGCAAGTTCCTGAAGGAGGCGCCTGAAGACGAATTACACCTCGTACAAGTTTTGTGGGATGATCTGGATGAAGCCTTACCCGATGCGACGAAGGAAGGGCGTATCGTGTGCCATTGCATCAGCCGGTGCAGATCCGCCGTCAGCTCCGACGTTTGGTGAAGAGGGTGGCGGCTTGGGCGCGCCGTGAGATTCCTAGTTTTTGAAACAAATTTGCGAGATAGTGCTTCATTGTCTTATCGCTGAGTTACAGCCTGGCCGCAATCTGCTTGTTGGTCAATCCTTCCGTCACTAACGCCACCACTGGCTCTTCCTGAGGGGCAAAGGACTGTGTGCGCGCCGGGTCTGCGTGAGCCGGCCTTGCTGAAGTCCCATCCGGCGCCACGGAGCGGAGGCCGGATGGAAAATCGAACGGCCCTTCAAAACATTACGAATCGACCGAATTGGCAGGCCGGAGTCGAAGTTCTTGAGAACATAGCCCTGTGCACCGACCAGCACGGCCGCCAAGGGCGGAATCATCATCCGCATAGGATGTGAGAAAGATGATGCGTGTCGTGGGGCGACGGGCACGAATCTCACGAGTGGCTTCAGCACAGGAGCCATCCGGGAATCGGGCATCCATTAGGACGATGTCCGGGTTGAGTCGCGTGACCACCCGCACCGCGGCGGCTTTGGATCCTGTCTCGCCGACGACGGTAATGCCCTGATTGTTTTGTAACAGGGTCCGTAGACCGACACGGACCACTTCGCGATCGTCGACCAAGAGCAGGCGGATCGGGGCCACCCTAGCGGAGGACATCGGGGGCCTCTTTCGGCAAGTCGAGGACGATGCGTGTCCCCTCATTCACCTTTGACAAGACCGTGAACCGCCCTCCGATCTTGCGCGCACGGGCGGCCATATTACTCAGCCCATGCCCGGTCCCCTTGGCGGTCTCCTGGTCGAATCCACGGCCGTTGTCGCGAATGCTGAGCCGGACAACCTGCTTCAGCATCTTGAGCGAAACCCTGGCCTCTTGCGCATGGCCATGCCGGATACAATTACTCACGGCTTCTTGAATGACGAGGAACAGGTGCAGGCACTGTTCAGCCGATAAGGCCCGCGCGGCACGGTCTTCAACTTTGAGGCGCACACACATAGCCTGGTGCTTCCTCAGCGAATCCAGCATGAGCTGCAATGCCGCAGGCAAGTCTTTCCCTTGGAGGAGATCTGAGCCAATCCCCGCGATGAAGTTCCGGATCTCCTGCATGACACGGTTCAATTGGTCGATGGCCTGATCGAGCGATGCGCCGGACTTCTTGCGTACTTGTGGGGACATCAACGATTTTGAGACTTCGAGGGTGAGGCCCACCGCGAAGAGCGACTGTAAGATCCCGTCATGCAGGTCTTGGCTGATCCGCACTCGCTCTTGAAGTGCCGCCCGCAAGTCGTGCTCCCCCTGACGCAACGTCTCTTCCAGCCGCTTGCGGTTTGTGATATCGGTCGCCGTGCTGAGCACCATCGTGGCTCGGCCCTGCTCGTCAAGAATTGGCCGCTTCACAGTCTGAACCCAGTGAGGTATCCCCATCGAATCGGTGACTACTTCTTCAGGAATAAAGATGTCCTGAAGGGTATCCATCACCTCCAAATCCTTCTCACGAAAGAACGCGACCTCTTTCCGGTTCGCATTGAAGTCGACATCGGTCTTGCCGATCAACTCGTCCACTGTCGCCCCGTAGGCATCAGCAAGTGTTTTGTTGACCAAGGTAAATCGCCCATCGCGATCCTTGGCGAAGATGAAATTAGGATTGATGTCGAGTACCTGCCGGAGAAAGGAGTGGGATTCCCGCAGCGCTTCTTCCGCCCGCTTGCGCTCTCCGATGTCCCGCATGATGGCGCAGTTGTATTCTTTTCCCTCGTACTGCAGATAATTGACGGTCACCTCCGTGTCGAGGACACGCCCGGTCCTCGTCCAATGTCGTGACTCGAACGTCAAGGATCCTTTCTCTTTCAACTCAGCCCAATGAGCCGACCAGACCTCCGGAGGAAAATTCGGGTCGAAATCATGCACGGTCATGGCCGTCAGTTCTTCGCGTGTATATTCCAACAGCCGACATGCCGTATCGTTGACGTGCAAAATCCTCGCGTCTGGACCGACCCAAAAGAAACCCTCGACGGCATGGTCGACGGAGAATTGAGTCAACTTGAGCGCTTCCTGGGTCCGCCGCAACATGGTGATATCTTCGTTGAGGAGAATCGCCCCAAGCAGGCTCCCGTGGGCTCCGTGAACCGGCACGGCGGAGTTGCTGACGATCTTTCGAGACCCATCCTGACACTCGATCTCCAAGATATCATTGTACGTTGATTCGCCTTTGACCAGCGCGCGTGTAAGGGCCCATCGATGCGGCTCATCCAGGGAGTCGGTGCGTTTCCACCACTGCGCGTCCATTTCTGTATCCGACATTGAAACCTGTTTTACGCTGGTCCAAATCTTCCTCGCCGCAGGATTGCTCAGTACGATCTTGCCCCGCGCGTCGGTGAACCACACGCCGACCGGCAAGGCATCGAGCACGATGCGCAGTTCCTGCTCGCGCCGAGCCAGCGCCTCTTCGGCCCGCTTACGCTTAGTGATATCGCGGCCCGCCACAAGGCGAACCTCCCGCCCCTGATACCGATGGTACTTAACGACGACCTCTCCATAGAATGTTGAGCCGTCTTTGCGCCGCCCCACGGACTCGTACGGCCCGCTCGCTCCCATGCGCATGTTCGCGATGACCATCTCGCGGGACTCGTCCGCGACCATGTCCAGGAAGTTCTTTCCAATGAGCTCACCGGGCCCATAGCCGAACATTTTCTCCAGCCCTGGATTCACCTCGATCAGGATGCCTTGGTCGTGGATACCGATGCCGTCGAAGGTAGCCTCGCTAAGAATTCGGTAACGCGTTTCACTCTCCTGCAAGGCCTCTTCCGTCCGTTTCTTCTCAGTCACGTCTTGTCCGACTCCGGTGATGCCGATGGGTTTGCCGTGAGGGTTTCTGAGTAGGGCGCCGGTCCAGTGATAGGGAATGAGACGCTGTTCTTTGGTCAACAGATGGCCGTCAAGCTCGGCGTATCCTTCCGTGAAAGCCCTTTGAATGGCAGCGGCGGTGCGGGTCTGTTCTTCCGGAGGCACGAAGGTCAAGGCCGGCTTGTGTAATAATTCCTCTGGGCTGTATCCCGTGACGTCCCCGAGGCGCCGATTCCATTTTACCAAGCGGCCTTGATTGTCGAGGGTGAATAGAATATCAGGGACCGTGTCCATGACATTGCGTACATCGGTCAGGGCCTGGACATATTCCTGCTTCGCTCGCCTCCGCTCGAGCTCTGCCGTGACACGTGGGGCAAAGACTTTCAACAGTGACCGCAGATCGTCGCTGGTCGTCAGGGGCTTTGTATCCATCACGACGAGCAATCCAATGACGCCTCTGTCTTTCGTCCACAGCGGCACAGCGCAATAGCTCTCGGCTCCGAGGTCTGCCAAACGGTGAAACTGAGGAAATGTGGCCTGGACATCTCGGGCGAAACAGGTGAAGGTTTGTGACAATGCGACGGCGCAAGGCGTGTGGGCGAGGTCATACTCGAAGTTGTCGATGAGGGCGCCGGCGGTGGAGACCGCGAGGGTGCGGATTTTTTTGGGCTGGTCTCCAAGCACTTCGCCGATCGCGGCATATTGTACAGGCAACGTCGAGGTCAGGTGAGTCACGAGTGAGGCGAAGAACGCATCTCCGGTCTCGACCGCTGTGCCTTCGGCGATGGTGCGCAGGAGATGCCGATGTTCGCGGAGATCCTGCATCGAGCGGTCTCGCTCGGCGAGCGTGCGCTCGAGCTCTGCCACCTGCGATCGCAGGGAATCGATTTCCGACAGATGATCGATACTGCTCATGGGGCAACTCCTTGCCGTGCCCAAGCCCGGCACACGGTGGTGAGGTCCAGGGTATGCCGACGAGATCGTGGACCGGCTGTCGTACGGGGCGTTGGGGCCTTACCACGGCGCCGGACTAAGAAGGAGGTAGGGCAGAGACCGCGACATCGTTCGCTGGAGACGTCCAGGAGGAGTAATGGCATCGCATCCGGTGAGTAGCGGTTCTGTCGCAAGAACCGCATTGCGCCCACCCCAATGGTTGGCTCTGCACGGTAACGTGGAGTGGTTAGTGTCGCTGGAAGGCCTTTAAAAGTCCAGCCCCAAATGGGGAGGTGTCAGGCCCCAGTAGCAATGTCCGGGTGATGTTCCCGCCCCCGTCGCCTGTGTTCGTCGCTCCAGCCGCAGGCGTCGGCGCCACGGATGATCTGGCCTCGGCGTGACCGGGCGCCGGAGTGGGTGGCTCGGTGCACCCGCCGCGATCTTCACGGGCCGAGACGTGATCGCGTGAACGCCGAGCGGCCGCCCCTGGTGCGTGATTCGCCTGCGCCCATCCACGGGCTCCCACCCACACGTGGGAGGCCCGGATCGTCTCGTGCATCTGATAGCGTCCACCCTGATACACCATCGTGAAGTGCCCCCGGGTGTCAATAGTGGACGCCATGAATGACAGTCTCACGCCGGCGACTG
>JBDTPK010000254.1:0-4915 GCA_039932735.1 Nitrospirota bacterium | reverse complement strand
GATATTGGGGGCAGCTGTCGTCAGTTCTTGTGCAGATCGGGACTCGCTGTTCGAGATAAACGATCTGCTTTTTCTCATTGATCCAGATGAGATCGAGCGGCATCTTTGTGTTTTTCATCCAGAACACCCAGGCTTGCGCCTGGGAGAATGTAAAGAGCATGCCGCGATCGTCGGCTAAATGCTCACGATACATCAATCCTTCTGCACGCTTCTGGGGCGTGTCGGCCAACTCTGCTTGAATGATGGTGCCCCCCGGGAGGGTTATCGGGATCAGCCTGGACGCGGACGGATCGTTTCCTGCCAAGGCAGGGAAGGGGAACGAAAGGAGAAAGACATAGATAAGCGCGAATAATCGGCGTCGTTGCACGGCGGCATCCTATCGGCCTACAGGAGGTGAGTCAAGCCGGAGACCCTGTGTGGTGCATAGGATTGTCGGCGATTCCGGCTGAGAGTATCTTGCAATCACGCGATGGCCTGTGCCATCCTCGCACAGCTGAACTCAGAGAGGGCTGTATGAAAGAAACGCGGAAAGTACATTATGTCAAAGGTGTGTTTGTCTGCCCAAAGTGCCGGCAATCGTATGTGCAAGAAAAATGGATCGAAGAATGGCGGGTTCGCTGTCACAAGTGTGACTATCGCGGAACGTTGACGGAAGTGTCCGTTGAAGAACGGATGGAAGAGGAAATTGTCCGTCGTTGAGCCGGCGTCAATCCTGCGCCCCAGTACATTCTCTCTGTGAGTCGATGTTGTTTTCTCTCACCGCTATTGTACGATTCGGCCTCATTCGTTCATTCTTTCTGTGCGCCCTTCTTCCAATACTAGGCGTCAGCTTCAGCCAGGCATCAGCCGACGAGCCGGCCTCGCTGGTGAACGTGCTGGTGACCTACCATTCGCTCTCCGGTCATACGGAACGCATGGCCGAAGCAGTGGCTGATGGTGTGAAAAGCGTATCCGGCGCCGAAGCGCTGTTGAAACGAGTCGGCAAGGTCACGGCGGACGATTTGTTCTCCGCCGATGCGGTGGTGGTCGGCTCGCCGGTCTATTGGTCGAATATGTCAGGCGAGGTGAAAACATTTTTCGACAACTGGCAGTTTAAATTCGGTGTGTTTCCCGACTTTAAGATGAAGAACAAGATCGGCGCGGCCTTTGCCACCGGGGGTCAGGTGTCGAGCGGAAAGGAAGTGACGATGTTGACGATCCTTGCCGCGATGCTGGGGAATCAGATGATCGTCGTCAGTGGGGGCGGAGCCTTCGGCGCCTCGGCTACCACGGAAGGTGACAGCCCAGGCATCGACAACAAGGAATTGGCCGACGCCAAGGCATTGGGCCGGCGTGTGGCCGAAGTCGCAGTGCAATTCAAAGCCGGTTCTGCCAAGTAGCGCCTCTCGCCCGGTCTCCACATATCGCAGCCGAGACGACGAGACGGGACTCATATACCGATGAGGGTGTGTCCTTCATCCGTCATCGTGCCTTGATGCCGTTCCGCTTGGCGCTTATAGTGATGGGCTATGCGGAAGAAGACCTCATTTCGTCGGCGGCAGGGGGATCGTCCCCTGTCTGGGAAGGGGATTGTCGCGTCGAGCCCTGCCCCCGAATCATGTGCACTCCTTGCTGCGTTTCGCGCCATATCAGCCAATGCGGTCTACACATTGGCTCCGAAGGCATCCGTCGTCAGGGGATACGACTACTACCAAGAGCAGCGACTTCAGCATTATGTCTGGAGCCAGGACCGTACCACGCTGACGGCGGAGGTAGAAGGGTCCAGGCTCTACGAGGTCGTCTTTTCCATCGATGAGGGGTTCCTCGTGGCCTCCTGCGATTGTCCGGCCTGGGATCCCAGTTGGCTGTGCAAACATGTGTTGTGCGTCTACTTCACGACCAAGCATCTGCTCTCACCGGAGCTATTCAGATTATCGGGCCGGCAACAAGGCGATCTACCTTGGCTTCGGGCTGAGTTGCTCGGCAGCTCCACGGTACCGGTCAGGGCATCAGGACTGTCTCCCACTGGAGCGACTCGCAAGGGCGCGGCCTTTGAGATCGTCATTGATACCCGCCACCTGCATCCGCAGATCCTGATCCACGAAAATGGCGTGCCGCTGTCCGAAGGTATAGGCACTTCGATTCCACCTGAACTGGTGCTGCTTCTCAACGCGTCTTGGTTCTTATCCGGGTTCGGGGAAGATCCCTTGCTTCACTATCTCAGGGTTCACAACAAGCCCTACCCCATCGTGCTGGTGTCGAGCCACGAATCGATCTCGCTTCACTGGAACCAGTCGGTCAAGTGCCGGAGTAAGACGGAGATCGACCTTGTCGGCGACCAGATCCGGGTCCGCAAGGTTTGCCTTGCCGACGAGGTGCCACTCGAACGGATCGTACGCTTCAGGACGTTTGTGGCTGATCTGAGCGGCGGGCGACTTCTGTATTTGAAGGACGAACCGGGGTGGGCGTTATTCCGTTCTCTGCGGCAACGCTTCAAGGGAGGCGAACTGGGCTTCGATCCCTATGACGACGTCGACGAAGGATTCCGTGCGGTGCCGTTATCGAGCGAGTCCGGGTATGGGCAGTGGCAAAGTGTTAACCAGGATATGGAGTTTACGATCTCTCTGGATGAGTTCCAGTCCGCGCAAATCGAGGTGCTTCAAAAGCAGACCAACCGGATTGTGCGCGATCTTATCTTAAAAATAGAGGGGCAGGACGTGTCGGTGCAACGCCCTGCGACTCCTTCGGCACACGATGCGGTGTCGTATGCCATGATCCTGAAGCCTCCGTCAGGCGACGATGGCCTTCCGCCTACCTCATGGACGCTGCAGGCCCAATGCCGCCTCGGTGAAGTCCGGTTTGCGCCGAGCGTCTCAACCTTTGGGTGTATCTCGGCGTTGGAGCAAGGTCATGTCGTGTCTGGCCCGCTACGTTCGAACATACGAAAGGCCGTCCTCTACGAGATTTTTTTCAGTCTACTTTCTGTGCGCGAGGCGAAGGAGCGAGACCAACGCATCAACATGGCTCTCAGTCTAGAGGGGTGGACCCGCGCCGTGAGGAACGAGGCTGCACAGTGGCTCAAACAGCATCTGTCGGGCTTTGCCAAGATAGATGTGCGGCTGCACATTCATGCTGGGCGATGGGAGCTGCAGCCCGTGGACAAGGCCCATGAGGTGTGGATGTATAGGATTCCCTTCGACGTGTTTGGCCCGGAAGTCTTCCGCGGTATGCGGCGCTGCGATGAGATGATGATCGACGGGCCGCGGTTGTTCCAAGGATTGCCGGCTCTCTTGGACCAGCTCACAACCGCCGGGATCGAATTGCTGTACGAGGATAAACCCGTCAAGTCTTCTCGATGGGATTGCGCTGCCCATGTGGAGCCTGTCGAGTCGGAAGGGGCTGGGATCGATTGGTTTGAAATCCGTCCGGAGATCCGGTGCGATGGCGTGGCGTTGGACGAATCGGAGTGCCGGGCCGCCCTCCAGCAGGGAGGGATGATCGACGCCGAAGGCCGCTTGCGGGTGCTGGATCGCCAGACCCTGGAACGGCTGCGCGCGATCTTTGCGCTGACTGGAGAGGCGCCGGCGAATCGGGGCGCGACGAAGATTGTGCGCGTGCCGCGCCTGCAGATCCTCGATTGGCTGGCGCTGCGCGAGCAAGGCATTGCGGTCTCGTTGCCTACTGAAGACGAGGCCGTACTCGGTCGTCTCCTGGGATTCACACAGATCGCTCCACCGCCCCTCCCCAAGGGCGTCCAAGCCACACTTCGCCCCTATCAGCAGGACGGGTATGCCTGGCTCGCATTTCTTTACGAGCATCGTTTCGGCGCCTGCTTGGCGGACGACATGGGATTGGGCAAGACTCTTCAGGCTATATGTCTCCTGGCCGCCGTCCAGGACGGGCTCCTCAAGAGGTCGGTTGGTGTGAAGGGACCTCATCTGGTCGTCGTGCCGACGAGTCTCCTCTTCAACTGGGAGCAGGAGCTTGCGCGGTTCGCGCCAGGCTTGAAGGTTCATGTTTACAGTGGCAGTGAGCGGACGCTCAATGCCAAGGACGGGGAGGTTGTCATTACGACGTATGGGCTGGTTCGCCGAGACATCGAGCGATTGGAAGGTATGCCGTTCCATGTCATTGTGTTTGACGAGGCGCAGGCGGTGAAAAACATTCAGGCTAACACGACGGGCGCAGCCCGCCGCCTCACCGGACGTTTTAAAGTTTCTCTGACCGGCACCCCGCTCGAAAACCATCTAGGCGAGTATTTTTCCGTGATCGATCTCTGCATGCCGGGGCTGCTGGGCGAGTATGATCGGTTCAAGGTCGGTCTCAAACATGTCCAGGGCGGCGTGCTGGAGCGGCTGCTTCGCCGGACCAGACCTTTTATCTTGCGGCGGACCAAGGCGGAGATCCTCCATGACTTGCCGCCGAAGATCGAGAGCGAGGTGTTCCTCGACTTGACCGATCGACAAAAGACGCTATACCAGCAGACGGTCGCGCAGGTTCGCACGACGATCGATGAGGCCTATAGGTCCAAGACCGCCGGCCAGGCGCAATTCATCGCGCTGACGGCGATTCTCAAGCTTCGCCAGGTCTGTCTGTCTCCACGCCTTCTGACGAACCGGACCGACGAGCCTTCACCCAAACTCAGTTTCTTGGTAG
Organism: Nitrospirota bacterium; assembly: GCA_039932735.1. Lineage (GTDB taxonomy): Bacteria > Nitrospirota > Nitrospiria > Nitrospirales > Nitrospiraceae > Palsa-1315. Next base: position 280 of record JBDTPK010000254.1, on the reverse strand, counting down.
AGCGGCTACACGTATTGCTGGATGAGGGGCACAGTGCCCTGGTGTTTTCCCAGTTCACCAGCTTTCTCGATCTTGTGGAAGAGGCCTGTGTCCGGCATTCGATACCCTATCATCGGCTGGATGGCTCCACGGTGGCCACTGCCCGTAAAACTCGGGTGGAGGCGTTTCAGACCGGCGAGCAGCCGAGCGTGTTTCTCTTAAGTCTCAAGGCGGGGGGGCAGGGGCTCAATCTCACCAAGGCGAGCTATGTGTTTCATTTGGACCCCTGGTGGAATCCGGC
>JBDTPK010000253.1:0-4919 GCA_039932735.1 Nitrospirota bacterium | reverse complement strand
CCGCCTGTACACAAAGAACGAACAGGCCTATATTGAACGCTTCAACCGCACGGTATGCAAAGAATGCTTGGGCGGGGGAACGTATCGCGCCACTGACCTCGCACACGTGACCCTCCAGGCGGACGCCTTCTTCGCCTGCGATCACTATCACCGCCCACACGTGGAGTTCTCGTCCATGCGACCAACACTCCAGACGCCCACGACACAGGAGGACGGACTCTCTGATTTCTATGGTAATGCGACACCTTGACAGTCTTCTTTTCCACTCACTACACTGCCTCGTGCTCTGACTCACCTGTCGAGAGGCGTCATGATGTTCAGCCTCGCTTCCTTCTCGATCTCGAACATGGCTGCATGCGGCTTGGAGCTCCGAAAGCTAGGGGCAGGGGCCTCGTCCGCGCGGGACGTTCCCAAACGGATTGCCCTGTATCTCTATCGGCACCCTCGGAATGCTCAGACTGCTCAACAGATTTGCGTTCTGGTCCGCTGTTTTCTCACTCGCGCCTATGGGGAGCTTGATCCTCAGTCTCAGGACTGTGCCAGGCGAGCCTTGCCTTCTGGGCCTGGCTCCTTGGACATGAAATGCCTGACGTTATTCGGGACAGCTGGCGAGCGGCCTGAGTGGAATGCGCGACATCGTTCCCGACGCTACCGATCGATTCCATTGGCTGATAAACAGGTTCTCTCCCGGTTCCCACATGGTGTCGAAACTGCTACAGCCAGCCGGGGCGGCGGTAGGTGTGGGTCGAGGCGCTCGAGCAGTCCGCCTCTCACCCAGTCCGGATCCTCTTGGCCATGGAAGAGGTGCGTGAGCGAGAAAAGAAGGGTAAGGCCGAGCGAGGCTCTGGTCCGCGCTCAACCTGAGCCTCGACCATAGCCAGCTGATGAGAAGGGCGATGTGATGGCCAAGAAACCAGACGGATCCACGAAGGTCACGGGACTTCGCACACAGGCGGAAGAACGGCTTAGGGTCACGAAGCGCGATGTGGCCGCGATGTCGATCAAGGACGCGCAGCAGCTCGTGCACGAGCTACAAGTACACCAGATCGAGCTGGAGATGCAGAACGAGGAGCTGCGCCAGACCCAGATGGCGCTCGAAACGGCCCGCGACCGCTTTGTGGATCTCTATGATTTTTCCCCGGCAGGCTATCTCTCGCTGGATACGCACGGCACGATTTTGGAGGCCAATCTGAGGGCCAGAACGCTGCTTGGCCTCACCAAAAACAAGCTGATCGGACAATCACTCCCGCGATTTATTGCCTCGAGTGGCGAGGGCACGTTCCACCTCCATTGTCAGGAGGTCTTGAAGACCGGCGCGCGACACACCTGTGAGGTGCAGCTCCGGGGGGAGATCGGCACGTCGTGCTGGGTCTACATCGAGAGCCTCGTGGTGCGGAAGGAGCTGGGTTCCATTGCCCATTGGCGGATGGCGCTTCTGGACATTACCGAGCGCAAGCAGGCGGAGGGGGCCTTGCGGCTTGCGAAATTCTCGATGGACAAGGCGGCTGACGCCGTGTACTGGATTGATCCGCAGGCCAAGATTCTGGATGTCAACGAGGCGGCCAGTCTCATGCTGGGCTATTCGAGAGGCGAGTTGTGCGCCATGACCGTCTACGATCTGAATCCAGATTTTGAGGCGGACATGTGGCCAGGGTTTTGGGCGGAAACCAAGCAGCGCGGGACTATGGTGATCGAGACGGCCCATCGGGCCAAGAATGGCCGGCGGATCCCCGTCGAGGTGAGTGTCAATTATCTGTCCCACGAAGGCAGGGAATACCACTGTGCCTTCGTGCGCGACATCACGGATCGGAAGCGGGCAGAGGAAGAATTGCGGCGTTCTCAGACGTTCATCACGTCCGTGGTGGAGAACCTTCCCAACATGATCTTCGTGAAGGATGCGAAGGACCTGAAATTTGTCCGCATCAACAAAGCCGGGGAACATTTGCTGGGCCATTCCCGAGAGGGCTTGATCGGCAAGAGCGATTATAACTTTTTCCCTAAAGAGGAAGCGGACTTTTTCACAGCAAAAGATCGACAAGTCTTGAAGACCAGCAGTCTGTTGGATATTCCTGAGGAACTGATCCAGACGAAACATCAAGGCCTGCGCATCCTTCATACCACGAAGATTCCCATTTGTGACGATACGGGTGAACCTCAATACCTATTGGGCATCTCGGAAGACATCACGGATCGGAAACAGGGGGAAGAGGCGCTACGGAAAAGTGAAGAGCGGTACCGAAGCATTTTTGAGAACGCCGTCGAAGGGATCTTCCAGACAAGCCTTGAGGGCAAGTATCTTGACGTCAATCCAGCTCTCGCGCGTATATACGGGTACAACTCGCCGGAAGACATGATCTCCACGATCACGAACATCGCCACGCAGCTGTATGTGGATCCCGATCGTCGCAATGAGTTTATTCGCCTGATACAGAATCAAGAGGCATTAACTGGTTTCGAGTCGCTCGTGCACCAAAAGGACGGCCGCACGATTTTGGTTTCTGAAAACGTGCGGACGATGCGTGATCCAAACGGGGTGTTGCGCGGGTATGAGGGAAGGGTGGAGGACATTACAGCGCGTAAGCTGGCCGAACAGCGGCTGCGCGACACGCTCGATCAGGTCCGCATGCTGACGTCACGACTTGAGACGGTGCAAGAGGAAGAGCGGCGTCGTATTTCCCGGGAGCTGCATGATGAACTTGGTGTGAGGCTGACGTGCTTGAAGATCGACCTCTCGCGTTTAATCACGATTGCGGGAGACGGCGTGAATGCGGTCGTACGCGCAAAGCTGGGCGACAAGGTTCACTCGATGCTCGAACAGGTCGATACGACCATTGCCGCCGTGCAATCCCTGGCCACGCAACTGCGCCCGACTCTCTTGGACGACCTGGGATTAGTCGCGGCCATTGAGTGGCAATGTCTGGACTTCCAGAAGCGCACCGGTATTCCCTGCACCTGTGTAACCAGCGCGGACAATATTGCGATGGAACCGGAACGGGCCACAGCACTCTTCCGCATCTGCCAAGAAGCCCTGACCAATACGGCCAGACATGCCCAGGCCACAGGGGTGGCGGTCACGTTTGAATTGCGCGGCGGCTTCCTGCAGCTGGCGGTGACGGACAACGGTGTGGGAATTTCCGATACGCAGGTCTCGAACCGCCGGTCGCTGGGGTTGCTTGGGATGAAGGAGCGCATCGAGCAATTGGGTGGATCGCTCGTGGTCCAGGGCCATTCAGGAAGGGGCACGACCGTCACGGCATGTCTGCCACCGTGCCTTTCTTGAACTTAAATCTACTGGAGGTGTCCTATGCTAAAACTTCTGGTGATTGATGATTTCCCTCTCTTTCGGCGAGGCGTACGAGATCTTGTCGTAGAAGGGTTTCCTGGTGCGATCATCGGCGAGGCCGGTGATGCACACGAGATGCTGGAGTTGCTGAGACGGAAACCGTGGGATATTGCCGTGATGGATATCAGCATGCCAGGGATGAACGGCCTGGACGCGATCAAGCAAGTGAAACTGGAGTTTTCCGATCTGCCGGTATTGATCCTCAGCATGCATCCGGAAGAGCAGTACGCGATCCGGATGTTCAAAGCCGGCGCCGACGGGTATCTCCCCAAAGTGAGTGCGCCGGAGGAATTGATCAAGGCGATTCACAAGGTGCTCGATGGCGGAAAATATGTGACCGCTGAGCTGGGGGAAGCCCTCGCCGTCGCCGTCACGCCCGGCGCCGAGATGGCCCCTCACAAATTGCTTTCGGATCGGGAATACCAAGTGCTGTGCCTCATCGGTTCGGGAAAAACGGTCGGTGAGATCGCGGGTATGACGAGCTTGAGCGTGACGACGATCAGCACCTACCGTACACGGATTCTCGACAAGGTGGGCATGAAAACCAATGCGGAATTGACCCGCTACGCGATACAGCAGGGACTCGTCGAGTAAGAGTTTTGAGTGCTGAGTCGCGGGGTAGGATCGCTGCCTGACACGTCGTGGGTTTCGAACCGGTACACGCTTGACCACAATCGATCACGCAATCACCCAGAACGCAGAACTCCCATTTCAAAATCCTCCGACTCATTAACTCGCGCTCAACACTCTCAACTCAGAACCCTCCTCTGCTTTGTCGTATAAACCATGACACTGCTGGTTGTATCGATACGACAAAAGAATCCTCTTTATGCCGATAGGGCTTCGACCACGCCGCTGGTATATTCACGTCTATACGTATACGTACGAGGGAACAGATCCCACAATGACAATGGCACTCATCTTAACCAGCATGATGTATGAGCGCTTCGGATGCAATCGTCTATCCGCTGCTACTGCGAGCCTTCGACTGGCGGACTCGCTCCTCAGACCCTCACCGTGCTGCACGAATCCATTGCGAGTCCTGAAGGCTCCACACGCCAGTTTTGCGACGGACCGTCATGAATCATACGGGTTCAACACGTTTCGAGACGACGACCAGGCTAGTCAGTCGAGAATCCCATGGACCTTTCCTCAGAAAGGAGCACGATATGGCAGAGACCCATGTCTCCAGCGTTGACTCGGTTATTTATCACGAAGTGGCCAGCCGAGTGTCCTGCACTTTCGAAGAGCTGGTTCAGAGGTTGCCTGCTTACTCATGGGCACAAGTGTTTGCGGCGGTGGATCGGCTCAGCCGCCAAGGCACGTTGACGTTGAACCGTACGCGCTGTTTTGGGTATGTCGTATCCATTGGGTCGGCGCCTCCCACTCCCAAGTCTTTGGAAGACCGGAAGTGCCAGGCGCTGTTCGGTCGGCTAAGCTGATTCACTCTTCCCCGGAAGGCCATCGATCAGGAGTGTGGGAAGAAGGCACGGCCTGCTGTGTGCACAAGAGCATTTACGGGGGGGGCGATACGGGAACAATGAGACGACGCTGCCCGAGAACCAAGAGTTTGCAT
>JBDTPK010000252.1:0-4919 GCA_039932735.1 Nitrospirota bacterium | reverse complement strand
CGGTACGTCGCGTCCTCAGGCTATGTAAAGACATAAACCAAAAACGCTCTAGTAACACCGGGCAACCATTCTTATTTACAGGATGGTGGCGGGGGCCAGCCTCGAACTGGCGACAGCTGGGTTAGTAATCCAGCGTTCTATCCCCTGAACTACCCCGCCATTCATCTTCATCTACAAAGTTTCCAATTCATAAATAATAGTTGACATTACAATACATAAAAGTTTACATTGTGGAAACATAAAGTTGACACAATAAACAAATAAAGTTGACGAGTGTATGACTATGAAAAGAAGAACTCACGAAATACGCATGTATATACTTGAAAATATTGATGATTATGGAAATATAAAAGTAAATGATGTCGCTGAGAAATTTGAGGTAAGCCGTCAAGCGATATTCAAAAATATGCGAACTCTTATAGATACAGGGGTGGTAGTCAAATCCAACTCAGAAAAGCGGCCTTATAGGCTCAAGCCAGTGTCCGAACATTCTGCCGTAATTCCAGTTGGGCCAGGTACAGAGGAGAACAAAGTCTGGACAGAATTTGTTTCGCCCCTTCTCGATGACATCAAGGACAACGTAAAAGAAATTTGTCACTACGGTTTCACTGAGATGTTCAACAATGTCATTGATCATTCCCAGTCACAGTCTGCGGATTTGCTAGTGGTAAGGGATGCTTTGATTATTAGCATGACGATACAGGATCATGGGATAGGCATTTGGAAAAAGTTGCAACAAGAGCTTCATTTAGATGATCCACGTCACGCGCTCTTGGAGCTTACGAAAGGCAAGGTAACAACAGATCCTAGGCGACATACTGGAGAGGGAATCTTTTTTACTTCGCGCATGTTCGATAAATTTATTCTGGCCTCTGACAAGCTAAAGTTTTGCCGCTTTCAAGAGGGCGAGGAATGGCTTCTCGACGTTCTAGAGGACGATTCTGGACCAGGCACGAGAGTAACAATGGTTCTGTATATAGATTCAGAGAAAACCTCAAAGGATATTTTTGAAAAATTTACAACGGAATTGGATGACTTCGGTTTTACAAAAACCCATCTTTCGGTACAGCTAGCGAAGTACGAAGGTGATCATTTAGTATCGCGTTCGCAGGCTAGGCGACTATTATCCAGGTTAAATAAGTTCAAGGAGGTATGGTTAGATTTTAGAAACGTCACGGAAATAGGGCAGGCATTTGCAGATGAGATTTTCCGAGTATTTCAAAATCAGAATCCAACTATAAAGCTGATTGCAGTTCATGCAACACCTGACGTAGACAACATGATAAAGCGAGCACGAACGCATGACGGTCAAACAGAGAGTAGTGACATACATCAGAAGGAAATATTGTATCGGAAACGATCTGGAGGGAGCACTTGGCATTATCGTCAAGACTGTTCTGCGTGGCCAACTAATGACTTCACTGAACAAGTAGGTAAGCCTGCAGATGGGGATTTATGCAATGAATGTCGGGCGAAGGCAGCACCATAAATACCGTTGATTCAAAGTAGCCCACTACCGATGACCTGCAAATCTGTTGACAAAATGAAAGGCTTGGCATACACACAACAATGTTACGTCTCAGGTGTCGTACGGCCTTCTCCTATCCGTCAGGTTTGTTGGGTGAAGAGCGGGGGCCGACATCGGTTGTAGATGCCACGCGCAGTGGAGGGGAGGCACGCATGAAGTCAGGATGGATGGCGGCGATCATGATGATCGGCGCAGTCTCAATGGTTGGCTGTGTCAGTCAAGCGAAGTATGAAGAGGCGATGGGCGACGTCGATTCGGCCAAGTCCGAGTTGGCTCTGGCCCGTGCGCAAAAGACTGTCGTGGAGCAGCAAGTCAAGGCGCTCAAGGATCTCAATGTGAAATTAGGGAGTGAAGCCCAGCTCGCCCAGGGCGAGCTGGAACGCATTCAACATAGCCGTGACAAGGAACGTGGCGGTGTTGAGCATCGGACCAAGGAGCTCGACGCTCATATCAGAGAACTCTCTGCCCAGAATCGGGCGTTGCGCGATGAATACAAGGATGTGAAGCGGCAGAATGACACGCTCAAATCTCTGGTGGCTCGCTATCAAAAAGAGTTGAAAGATCAGTCACGCGCTGTGGCAGGGGCTCCGGAGCCTTCCGTGCCGTCCGTAAGTCCTGCCCCCTCAGCGGTGTTTGTTCCTCCGGCGATGAAGGACGCTCAGCCCATGCTTTCCTCCATGAATGTCAATAAGGCATCTGCCGGTGATATGGTGCTTGCACTCGGTCTCTCCAAGGATGTGGCGGACCGCATTGTGACGAATCGTCCGTACCGGGTGAAGGGCGAGTTGGTCGCCAAGAATGTGTTGCCCCGGGAAACCTTTGATTTGATCAAGGACCGCATTAGCGTCAGTCCCTAATCGGCACCATAGTCCGAGGAGTCTGGCAGGCCGTCCGCCGATTGGCGGACGGCCTGTTCATTTTTCCGGGTAAATGCTGGAGAAAGCTCACCAGTGTCACTGACCATGGTTTGGGACACGTGAGACCTATGAGAACGGGCCGATTCGAGGCTCGAAATTCCAGGTTCGAAGTTCAGAAAACTTCGAACTTCTGACCTCGAATTTTTCCCCATCTCACCCGCCCTGCCGGTTTCGTTCGGCTATCCTGCATGGCGTCCAACTCTTCTCCCAGACGTGCTGGCCATTGAAGCGCTGCGGAATCAAAAATATTATATCGCTGTCTGCTGGAGCCGGAGGCTGTTTCAGCCAGGTGATTCCCCTCAGCCTTGTTGATACAATGCTCTCTACGCAGGCGAGAGAATTGGAGAACGAGTCGATGCGTCGTGTCATTCTGATCATGAGTGTCCTGGCTGTTGGATTAGCGATTGGAGGCTACGTCTTTTTCAACGGGGAGCGCAAAGTTCCGGTTCGCTATCGGAGTGCCGAGGTCGAGCGAGGGTCCGTCATTTCGCTCGTGACGGCGACGGGCATGATCAATCCTGTCGTGTCGGTTCAGGTTGGGACGCAAGTCTCCGGCATGATCAAGAGCCTGCATGCCGACTTTAATTCGGTGGTCAAAGCCGGCGATATCGTGGCCACCATCGATCCGGAGCCGTTCAGGGCTCGTCGCGATCAAGCTGTCGGCAATCTTGAAATGTCGAAAGCGAATATCGCAAGAGCCAAAATCGATTTGGCTCAACGCAAGCGAGAACTGGACCGGGTGAAATCGTTGATGGCTCATGAATTCGTCTCTCAGAACGACGTAGAAATTGCCGCGATGAATTTCCAGTTGGCTGAGGCACAGGTGAACGTGGCAGGGGCGCAAGTGAAGCAGGCCGAGGCGGCGTTGAATGCGGTAGAGTTAGACTTGAAGTATACCGTCATTCGCTCGCCGGTGAACGGGATTGTGGTCGCCAGAAACGTAGAGGTCGGTCAAACGATTGCCGCCAGTTTTGCGACACCGAACCTCTTTTTGATCGCGCTGGATCTGACGAAGATGCAAGTCGACACCAATGTCAGTGAGTCGGACATCGGGGGGATCACCGAAGGGAAGGAGGTCACCTTCACGGTTGATGCGTATCCAGGCCATCAATTTTCCGGCACCATCCGTCAGGTGCGCCTTGCTCCGATCAACGTGCAAAATGTGGTGACCTATAACGTCGTGGTCAATGTCGAGAATCAGGACCTCCGTCTGAAGCCGGGGATGACCGCGAACGTTTCCATTGTTGTGGCTCAACGAGATGCCGTGCTGAAAGTGCCGAACGCAGCCTTGCGATTTACCCCTCCGACATCGGGCTCGGCTGATCGCACTAAACCTGTCGGCACGCCCATCAAAGAGAATGGGGCAGGAGCCGGCAGAAGGGGCATGGCGCCAAGTCGCACAATTTGGAAACAAGGATCGTCCGGGGAGCTGGAGCCGCTGCATGTCCAAATGGGGATTTCTGATGGGTTGATGACGGAGATCTTGTCGGAGGAGTTGTCTGAAGGCGCGTTGGTGGTCGTGGGGATCGACCGACCCAAAGACGATCGGAGAGGAAGCGATTTGCCTCCAGGATTTGGGAGAGGCGAACAGCGGGGCTCCTCGCGCAATCGTTGAATGTGGGAGGAGTGGGCAGGGTGCGGGAGCGTTCTGTGTTCGCCCGGTGCGCACGATTGGAATGTGCTGGCTGGGCGTGCGCAGGAGAAAATCCAGTGACCCTGCCAAGTTATTTTGAGGTGGTGTGGTCAAGCAGAAACTCGGTTGGATTGAGGAATGCCGATGAGTTCGTTGATCGAATGTGAAGACGTGTGGAAGGTCTATCGGGTCGGCGACATGGCAGTCCAAGCCTTGCGTGGCTTGAGCCTCACGATTGAACAAGGTGAGTTCGTCGCCATCATGGGGTCTTCAGGCTCCGGCAAGTCCACCCTGATGAATATTCTTGGCTGTCTCGACCAACCGACAAAGGGGCGTTATCGGTTAAATGGGATAGAGGCGAGCAATCTGAAGCCTGATCAGTTGGCCGGAATTCGGAATCAGCAGATCGGGTTCGTCTTTCAGAGCTTTAATCTCATCCCCAGAACCAGCGCGCTTGAAAATGCGCAGCTTCCGCTGTTCTACCGGGGGCTCTCGCTGAAAGAGCAACGGGCGCAGGCTGCTGCGGCATTAGGGCGGGTGGGGCTGCAGGGTAGAGAGCATCATTATCCCACCCAGTTGTCTGGAGGGCAGCAACAGCGCGTCGCCATCGCACGAGCGCTGGTCACATCGCCGTCGTTGCTCCTTGCTGATGAACCGACTGGCAATCTCGATACCCAGTCGAGCCAGGAAATTATGAGAATCCTGGAAACGCTGAATCGTGATGAAGGGATTACGATCATCTTGGTGACGCACGAGGTGGATGTTGCCGCCTATGCCGCACGAGAGATCGTGATCAAAGACGGGCAGGTGTTAAGCGACCGCCTGACCAAAGAGCGGCCAA
>JBDTPK010000251.1:0-4946 GCA_039932735.1 Nitrospirota bacterium | reverse complement strand
CGCCTTCTTGCCAAAGAAATGAGCCGCATTCACCCACACGAATCTGCGTTGAGCCTTATTAATATTACTGCGGGCATCATGAGCCAAAACAGAAATCCATCACGTCGAGGATCTCTTATCGGCACTAATAGGCCAATTCATATGAGACAATAAACACTTGCTGGACATCCCAGCAATTCTGTAGACGCTTCGCAGCCCTTCAGAGACCACGACAGTTATTATCAAGTTCAGAATGAACATAACAAGCAATTTTGTTTGCCAAAGATCAAAATTAATTTTACCCACAATCTTGAGAAGGATTGACGCACCAACCCCCTGCCCAGCATAGTAGAATATGGCATTTCTACCAATATGCTCGAGCCATTTGATTCTGGAAACACCATTATGAGAATACATTATGACTGCTATCGATAATAACGAAGCTGCGACGTATGGCAACCCAATTGGGAACTTAGCGGATTGGAGATCCAGCGCTGGAATACCGTTCGTTGTGTAAGCCAAACAAAGAAATCCCCCACCTATAAAAAATAAAGCAATAGCGAGGCGTTGTTTAAAAGCCCCATGGACAATATGTTGTTTGGCTGCGTAACCTAACAGATAGATGAAAAGATAAAATATGAGAAAATTCCCACTCACACCGAGTATTGACCATGCCGGTTGATCAATTTGGAGGAAATAGAAATAAGGATAATAAGAAAAAAGAACTACCATCAAGGGGATGTATATATTCTTCATTTTTTCGAGAATTACTGCCGCACAAATCGATACCACTACATACACTGGTACAAACCAATAAGAAGCTGTAACCACAGGCAAATGCCTCAGTTGAGGTGGACTAAGTGTAAACGCTCGATATGTCTCCTGAAAGTTAAACCCTGAAAACAAGACATCATAAATTAATGCCAACAGTCCGAATACGATTGAAAGTCGAAATATTCCCGTAATGACTATCAGTTTACTTGCTGTAGAAAAAGCCATGCCTGAAAGGAAAAAGAAAACAGGAACATCAAACAAGAGAGAGAGCGATCTAAGATATGTCGGAACATATTCCGATCCGCTCCAGAAGACAGTATGAATGAACACCACTGAGAGTGCGCATAACCCTCTTACCAAGTCGATGAAGGAATCTCTACCTGCCTTAGCTTCCTGACTCATGAACTGACCTTCCCCCAATTCCGTGGACACTCGGTTAGCCACTGCCGTCCTCGTTTCGTACTCGGCCGGTGAGTGATAGACAAGAGAGTGACGGGGCTTCCGATTCTAAAACACCTCAAATGTATTCGAAGATGTCCTGACTCGCGTCTTCACGGGTCACGTCGTGCCGAAGCTACACGAGCTCGCGCTTGAGCGTCCCCAACAAACGTTCAACACAGGCGTTGTCCCAGCAGTTGCCGGTGCGACTCATGCTGGGGACCATGCCATGGGTGGTGAGCACCTGCTGGTAACTCATAGCGGCATATTGGCTCACGCGATCCGAGTGGTACAGCCACTCAAGAGCAGGATCGTGCAGATAAGGAAGGTGACAGGACGTTTGCATTGTTGAATCGATAAAAGCAGCTCCATTTCAATCAGCTGTTGCTCTCACATGAGCGTCTTTACTGCGCAACTCCATGATAGCCATGATGGCATTGCGATACTCTTCGGCCCATCGTTCACGAGTATGGTACTTTCTCACGGATTCCCAGGCTCGTCGCGCCATACCCTTCAGTTCTTGTACTGGAAGACTGGCAATCGCGTGCACCGCTTGTTTTATATCTTCGACCGAACTTGATTTCAACATGACACCGAAGTCGTCCACATCCACTCCACTCTCATAGTTGACAATAGGTATTAGACCAGCATGCATCCCACCAATGACCGACCCGCTCCTAGATTCAGAACACGAAACGGAAAGGATACCCACACAGCCTTCGGCCAGATCCATAAATCGAGTGGTGCTCACATTGACCCACCCAACGAGATGAATATTGGGAGTTTCATATAGCTCTCGGAAATAAGCCCGCTCAAAATCCTTTTCTTCCTTTATGGGACCGCAGATTGTTAGATGGTACTCCGGTAAATCGGCAAAGGCTTCGAGGATTAAGTCCAATCCTTTATGGACAAGGCCCCCACTATTGAGCCATAAAAAATGTGTCCTGGCCTTCTCCCAATCTTTCTCTTCAGGCCAGGGATACTGTACAGGCGCGGCGACAGGAACAGGGAATATCCGCTTCCCCGCATATTTGAACGTATCGATGCTGAACCGATTGCCGTTCATCGTGGCATAGTCGGCATGTTCAATCCCAAGATTAGGCACCTCAAATCTCCAAGGCTTCAGTGTAACTCCCCGGCGTTGCTGCAGCTCTAGCAGTCGGCGCGCCTCCGCGGCATTATGAAATAGCATATGTGCCGTGTCGATGTGGAGAACCTTGATGCAGTCAGGATTCAACGCCGTTGCAAATCTTTCGAAATTCCGACGAGGATCGACAAAGAAGGCATAGTCCCTCTGAGGCCAGAAATTGGGGTTGCGATAATCGATGACATCAACGCCGAAGCCCAGATCCAAGAACGTCTTGGCCATCTGAAGCGCAACCCAATAATTGTGATGCTCCATTGGGATCGGCTGCCCCGGCGGCAACAAGAATCCACGGATCTGGTGGGATAGAAGAACAGAGCCCAGAGAAGGCTTCTCTGGTGCAAGGGAAACGACAGCCCGATTGGTGACTTCTTGACTAAGACCTTGCCGACTACTGACGACCGCGTCCTTGATCTTGTCCCCAAAGATATAAAGTTTGGAGGATTTGAGCGCGCGCACCCAACTCGCTGTATCGTAGCGATGTATCATTAAGAAGAGCTCTTAGGAAACCTTGGACTGCCAGCAGAACCCGTCCACGCAGGCTATCCACCCTCCATCCCCAAGACAATGTGGATCAATATGGTGCATCCCTGCTCTGTTCCAGCCCTTTCCACTTGCTTTCAGGAGAGGATCACTGCCACACATAATTTCGTCATAAGACGTCGATGTGAGTCTCGTAATTTCAAATGCGCGAACGGCAGTTCCATATTCAGGAAAGCAGTCTTGAGCAAACCGCAAGAGACGACCATCGAGAGATACGACCCTTCCGGCGGGACGCGCAATATGGGGGTTGCCTTCGAGGATGGGACTTTTAGGATGCTCCGTCCATGGTCCCAAGAGATCATCTGCTGAGTAGAGACGGAGCGTGTCGCTTTTTATTTCAGGATTCGTCTCGGCGAAAAGCCACCACTTGTCCTGGTAACGAAAAACGGAGGGATCTGCGAGCCTGCCTCTCCGCAATATTCCAGCCAGCGACCACAGGATGGGGAAATCGAAGGCCTTGTAAAGTCGAAGTGCCCCCGCTCGCACGGTTTCTGGAATCATGTAAAAATCGTTCTTCCATTCGAACACATACGGATACGACATGTGAAATGGTTCAGCGAGCACAACGTGCTGATATGTCCAATTCTTGGCATTGTCACTGGTTGCCCAACCAATTTCCCCTTTTCCTGAATCGAGATTGAATACCTCAAAGAACATGTGCCAGCGATTCGAGACTTGGATCATGAAGGGGTCCGCAACGAAGGCAGCCCGGCAATCCGACACATCCTCAGCCGTGAGCACAGGGTTTCCGATCCCAGCAATCGGCCGTAGGTGAAGAGGTGATGATCCGAAATGCATCCCTATAGCCCACTTGTGTGAACCTGCAATCTTTGCAAGGCTCTTCTGCGATAAACGATCCGATATCCTGTGTTTTACTCGCCTGAAAGCCCGCCCTATCATGACAAGTGCTCTCTCCTCAATTTCGGCAACCGACTGTTTGCTGCACAGGGAAACTCAGGAAACAGATTCGATTTAACGTTCTTTTTTCATACCGGTCCTGAGCATGGAATCAAACATCGCTTGCTGAAGACCGTCGGGAGTTCCGATGTCGACATAGTCCTGATTCGCAAACTCAACGGACTGCAATCGAAGCCCCCTACGGAGTGCTGCCTGGAACACATGGCCCACCGACACTTCCGGTTGGCTCTCAACACTCTTATAGTCATGGGAGAAGGACTTCTGCAGATTGATCAAATGCTCATGGAGAAACTCAGTAAATGCAGGAGTCCAAACTGCAATAATCCATCCATGTTCAAGATGTGTATCAGGTGGTTTGATGACGATAGAACTGATCTCGCCCTTGGAGGTTACCTCGACCATGTCCATCGTCCAAGGACGGTCGACCGGGAACAACCCCAACACGACATCCGCTTCAGTGGCAGCCTGACGGTCGAGCAATTTTGTGAACGCATCGTCTCCTTGGAATAGGATATCAGGAAATCCAAATGCCACGATCGAATGCCGGACAAAAGGGTACGCTTGATCAAGGGTGTACGGGGTACCAAATGGCAGTCTCGTCATCAAATACCCGAGATTCATATCAACCATAGCACCATCGCCGAAATATGTTGGAATATCCCACTTGCCGTCTCGCAAGATAAAATAGGCATTACGAATACCAGCCATCCGCATTTTTTCAAGCAAGTAATGCGACACTGTCTTGGGCCGCACGCCTTCACCGGACTCCACTGTTCGAAACCCGATCGGGTATAACTCCTTGCTACAGGGCAACGGTGCAATCCTCGACCCCTGACCGGCCGCCGGAATGAGACCAACAGGGAGCTTATCGCTACTTTGCTTCACGGTGTCGGAAACTTTCTGGTCGTAGTCACATGAGGGTGCATACTAGTGTCAAGAGCCTTGAAAAAATCAACTAGAAACTGGTTTATTGAGGTGCCACAATGCCGGATTAGTTTCCCATTTGGAGAAGGTGATGTTTTTCTCATGACGACTCAGCAGACCCAGATTCCGCTGTGCGTCGATCTCGACGGAACACTCATAAGAACAGATACTCTGTGGGAGTCGTGCTTTGCTCTTCTCAGACTTCATCTCGCGTATGTATTCCTGC
>JBDTPK010000250.1:0-4946 GCA_039932735.1 Nitrospirota bacterium | reverse complement strand
GTGTCTAAAAATGGGATTGACAGATTGTCGTATGATGTGTAACCATTGGTTACTATATGACACCGACGGATCTCAAGCGAGTACGAGAACAATTGGGGCTGACCCAACAGCAATTGGCTGACGCGTTGCAGACGACGCGCGTGTCCGTGGCGCGCTATGAAGCGGGGATGCGGCGCATTCCTGGAATGGTACATGTGGCGATTGATCAACTCAGCCGATCGCAGGGAATTCCCATGGCAGGGATGGTCGCGGCAGGCTCACCGATTGAGCCGGTCCCCCAGTCCGAATTGATCGATGTCCCACCCAGTATGTTACGTGGTGGACATACCTTTGCGCTTCGCGTCAAAGGGGAATCCATGAAAGACGATGGCATTCTTCCCGGAGATCTTGTGGTGGTGCGGAAGCAGGAGACGGCTAGGAACGGGCAGATCATCGTTGCGCTGGTCAATCATGAGGCGACGATCAAGACGTATTTCAAGAAGGAGTCACACATTGAACTGCAACCGGCAAATGCGGCAATGCAGCCCATTATTGTGAGGTCTTCAGACGCGTTTCATATCGAAGGCATTCTCATTGGCGTGATTCGGCATTGTACAGTGTCATGAAAGAAGGGAGGGCATGATGTTTGAAACGGGAAAATCTTATGGGACAGAGCAGCTCATTGACCTGGAACGCACGGTGGATTTCTTGAACAGACAGCTGCGCAAGATGCAACGGGATTTGTACCAGGCGAAGGCAGCGCCGCTTCCAATTCGGTTCTGGCGGAACCTGGTGAGTCGTAACGGTCGGCAGAAATTTATGTCAGCCGTGTGCAATCGATGTGCTCGTCCGAACATTAAGATGGTGTCTCATGCTGACCCAAGAGTGTAGGACGGACAGGCCACTCGTCGATGCCTGTTCCGACTGTGGGACAGTGGTCCAGCGCCGAATTGCCTGTGTCGATGGAATGACCCATTCAACCGTCGAACTGTGCGAGCGCTGTTGGAATGCCTCTCAGCAGCGGCAGGTCTTTGCAGCTGGGTGTTGCGGATAGCGTGCACGGTATGTACTTACCTTCAAGCTGCTTCTGGACCTGTTCAGGTACTTCATTAATACACATGGCAATCTGAGCAAACATTTCATCGGATCGACGACGGTTTCTGGAACCATCGGGAGCGATCGTTGACTTAACCACTTGTAGGTCAAGGGGAACCGAAACATCTAATCCCTCTTTCCTTCGATTGAAGCCGATTGTGACAGGCGCACCACTCAGAATGTCCTCACAGACCTTCAATATGTCCTCATCGAATTGGTAGACAAAAAGACGAAACCCTGGCATGTCCGGATCATATTGGAGAGCCTTGCTCCCTGCGGTCGTTCCGTGAAGAGATTGGAGATATGCAAAGAACGTGGGTTCTGCTTTGCCTTTGGATCTAGACGGTCGATCATTCCAATTTTGAAACTCAGGACGATGTTACTGCGTTGTTAATTTCTCATGTATGCGATATTGACCGCTAGAAAGATTAGGTTGCTCTTTCGATTGGCATAATCTGTTCCACCACACGATAAACCAGCGTGCAGCTTTCCTTTATACCAGCCGACTGCATGGGCTGATACTCAACTTCCATCGTTCCAACGAAAGACGAAAGCTCAAGTGCTTGGATCGGCCTTGCTGTACTTGCGACCATTGGAGCGGCATACGCCCACTCCCTTGATAGGCATGGGACTCATACAAGGAATACATCCCGGAGAGAAAAACGGGCTTGGTTGGCTGGACTTGCATGAGGACACCGACATCTCGCCGATCAGACCTGATGTGAAGTCCGTGCACAAGACGTGGCGGGCGGCTCTCATTGCGACCCGACCTTATTCTCCTTCGCCTAATACCCCGTAGCCTCCGGCTTTCGTCGCTGAAGTGACTACTTCGGCGGAGTAGGCTGCTGCGGGGTGCTTCATTATAGGCTCTAGCAGGGCTGCGGAAAAACTCAGTTTACGCTCAAATTCCCCTGTGTTCTTACGCGTGGCGTTGACACATGAACAACTCGCAGGATGCCCCAAAGGCCGTCCAGCAAGGCCGCAACGAGCGAAGAGACGAGGCGTACGCTTCGGTACGTTAAGCCTCTGAGCAATGCGAGAACGCTGCTGGCGGACTTTTTCAGCATCCTGCGAGAGGTATTTAATTGGATTCCTGGATGAACTGGTAAAGGGCGCCGTTGCGATCAAGCATATAGATTTCACCCCTCTCATCTTCCCCTAATGAGGAGATCGCCGCATCGGTCCGCAACATCATCCACGGTTTGCCCTCAACACGTCCACCTTCGACGGTCCGTACTGCAAAAATTTCTCCGCTACAGTAGTCCCCATAGATGTAGACGCCGACAAGCGCCGGGATCGCGCTCCCTCGGTACACATACCCTCCAGTAATGGAACAGCGTCCGCCTTGATGGCCGTACTCCAGGACCGGGGATGCAAAACGCTCCTTACCACATGGTTCTTCGAGATTGAAGCAATGCAAGCCCTCCATGATCCGCCAGCCATAATTGCCGCCCTTCGTCACGACATTGACTTCCTCCCACTCGTCCTGCCCCACATCCGCGAGCCATAAATTTCCGGTTTTTCGATCGAACGAAAACCGCCAAGGGTTTCTGAGTCCCATGGCGAAAATCTCGGGCCGCCCCTGGCCTCCGACACGGGGGTTGTTTGCGGGGATGCCATAGGGTGGGCGAGTATTCACGTCGATCCGGAGGAGTTTTCCCAATAATTCATCTGTGTTTTGGGCGCGATTCTGTGGATCGCCTCCAGAGCCCCCGTCCCCCATCCCAATATAGAGATACCCATCGGGGCCGAAGGCGATCATGCCACCATTATGATTGGAATAGGGCTGAGGGACCAAGAGCAGAGGGTGTTCCTCGCGGTCAGCAAGATTACCCTGATTGCTTCTGTGATACTCCGCGATCACCGTCGCGCCGTCATGTTTTCTCGTATAATTTACGAAGAAACGTCCGTTCTCGTGGTACTCGGGATGGAAAGCCAGGCCTAGCAGCCCGCGCTCAGCGCCGGAGAGGACGCGTTCCGTAATATCGAGAAACGGCGCCTTGAGCAGTCGGCCACGCTCCACAATTCTGATGGTCCCTAGTTGCTCGACGATGAACAACCGTCCCGATTGGTCTCCAGCGTGGGTGAGAAACACTGGTGACTTGAGAGCGACCATGAAGGGAAGAAAGTGCATTACGCCGCGAGAGACAACGGGCTGCAATTTCACTGGTGGAGGTGTCTCTTCCGCCAAGACGGCCCACGGGACAAAAAAGAGGAGCAGGCCTGCTGCCCACGACGCTGGGAGGGACGATTTCATCAGAAGTCACATAGCCTACTGAGGCGCAAGTAGTCAACTACCGCTGCCGCTTCCCCCACTCTCACAGCGGCACATGAACCGGACTACCCCTTAGGCCTCTCGTCGTCTCTCTTGCTGCCTTCTCAAGTCCTTCCAGCACAGCGTCGCTGTTGAAGGCGGGCAGGATGACGAACCACGACGCTGCCGGCAGAGCTTGGTCCCACCGCAGCGTGTGATTGTTCTCTCCAGCTGCACCCGTGATGGCCGCCGCCGTCGCCCACTCAGTATTCTACGCGAACCCCTCCCATTACCAGCAACGGCACGCCGAGAGTTTTCACCGATCCTGTTTGCGTGGCGATGTACTGCCGGTTTGTCACGTTCTCGCCGTTCAAAAACATTCGAATCCCTTTGGCGATCGGCTTTTGAATCGATGCGTCGATCACGACAAAGTCCGCGACTGGTTGGGTGTTCGCATCGTCGGCATATTGTCGTGACAGGTAGCGGCCCTGGATCGTGAGCTCCACGATGTCCGGACGTCCCACCGTGACCCCCATTAGGACTTGATGCCGAGACACGTTAGGAACAAACTTTCCTTCTCGGCTCGGATTTCCTGGAAACGATGTAATCGTGGAATCGGCGTAGGCATATCCGACGGTCGCCGTGAAAAGGGAGGGGACTCGCCACGTCACGTCGATCTCACTGCCGACGGTGCGCGTTTGACCGACGTTCTGACGTTGGGCCAGCAGTGGGCCTTGGCTGACAAAGAGGACTTGATCCTTGACCTGATCGAAGTGACCGACCACTCTCCAGGAGAGACCGGAGATTTGAGGGAATTCGCCCTCAATTTTCCCTTCGATGCCGGTGAGCCGTTCTGGAGCGAGCCCATCGTTCGCAGCGAAGGTAAATGCCCCAAATCCAAAGCTGCGATAGAGCTCATTCAATGTAGGGGCGCGAAAGCCTTGATAGGCCGACGTGCCGACGCGCATCCATTCTGTGACGCGATACAGGACTGATAATTTAGGGTTCACGACCGAAATCGTACGATCGTTAAGGACCGTCGTCGTCCCTGTGCTCGACACGACCTGGGCGTTGAACTGTTTCCACCAATCTGCTCGCACGCTCGGCGTGACGATCAGTTGTTCGATCGGCTGGTAGATCCATTCAGCAAAGGGTCCCCCGCCAAGCTGCTGACCACCCGCGAGCGTCGACCCGGCCGATCCTGTGGCTGTAAAGAGGTCCTCGCCTGACTGCGCGATGATTGTCCGAACGTCTCCGCCGAGTACCAGCGTATGTGCCGGCGAAAGCCGACTCGTCCATTGGACTGACCCGCCGAAATCGTTGCTGGGAATGGTCTGAATCCGGTTTTGAAACTCGCTGAGTCGGACGGCCGGTGCGGGAACAACTTGCGAGCTCAGATTCCGAAAGGTCTGCCACTGTCCGAAGATTGTGGCCTCATAACGTTGCCCCTGACCAGGCTCCCCTGTAAGATTCAACGCCACCGTGCCGATCGTGCGGGTGGCGAGACTCTGCGAAGTCCCGAACGAACGGTCCTCACGAAACAGGGTGCCGCTGAGTTTGAGTGTGGTGTGAGAATCCAGCGCGGCCGACACTGCGCCGGAAAAATGTTCGTGGCGTG
>JBDTPK010000249.1:0-4949 GCA_039932735.1 Nitrospirota bacterium | reverse complement strand
TATCATTTCATGCTGGGGTACCAAGCCGAGCTTGCACAGGACATGGATCGCGCGATTCAGGAATATCAGGTCGCGTTGAAGGCAGATCCGGCCTCCCAGTCTGTGAAAGCCAGGCTGGCCAGTCTCTATTTTTCGCTGGGCGATATGCCGAATGCCTTGGACTATGCGGACCAAGCGGCAAAGGGACCGAGCCAAGACGGACCGCTGCTCACGCAGATGGCAGGGATTTTAGCCAGTGCAGGACAAGGGGAACGTGCGGTGACACTGTTGGATCGCGCGATCGAAGTCGATCCGACCTCCGGCGATCCTTATTTTACAAAGGGGCTGTTACTCCTGAATCTCAAGCGGCAGCCCGAGGCGGAACAGACCATTCGTGCCGGACTGGCACGATCTCCCGAATCCGCCGTCGGCTATTATCACCTGGGGCGCATACTCCTCGATGCGGGGAGGGGGGAAGAGGCGATAGCGAGTTTGGAGCGGGCCATTGCGGTCAATGCCTCGTTTGAACCGGCCTACCTTGCGCTCGCCTCAATCTATGAGTCGCGGCAGACCCAGGATCAAGCGGTCGCTGTACTACGGAAATATCTTCAGACGGTGAATCCGCGCAACCGGGCTATCCGGCATCAGTTGGTTCGGCTTTACGTGGCTGGGAAGGATTATCAGGGGGCCAGGAGAGAATTGAATGATTTGCTGGCGGAGGACCCGTCGGACCTTGATGCGCAGCTTCGACTGGCGCTTCTGTATGGGGAAGAAAAGGACTATCCCAAAGCCATTGACCACCTGACCAAGATTCTCAAGGCGCGCCCGACGGAACTCAAAATCCGAGATTACCTTGGATACCTCTACGAGGAATCCAAGGATACGAAGAAGGCTATCGAGACCTATACGTTTAACGTACAACTTGAGCCGTCCTACTTCGAAGGGCATCTGCATCTCGGCCTGTTGTACTATCGATTGAAGCAATCGACTGAGGCCATCACACACTTGACGAAGGCCATCACGATTAATCCGAAACAGCCTGAAGCGCACATCGTGCTGGGATTAACCTATTTGCAGAATGACCAGTTCGATGAGGCAGCCAGGGCGTTGGAGGAAGGCATCGGGCAGAACCCCAAGAACGCCGATTTGCAGTTCAATCTTGGCACGGTCTACGACAAGCTCAATCGATTCGACGACGTCGTGCGCGTCATGGAGACCGCGATCACGCTGGATCCCCATCATGCCGATGCGCTGAATTATTTGGGGTATAGCTACGCAGAGCGGGGGGTGAAGATCGACCAAGCGCTCTCCTTGACCAAGCGGGCCGTCACGCTCAAACCGAACAATGGATACTATATCGATAGCCTCGCCTGGGCCTTGTTTAAATCCGGCTCGTTCACCGAGGCCTTGACGGAGATCAAGCGCGCCGTGTCGCTTGCCGGGGATGACCCGGTGCTCCTTGAGCATCTCGGGGATATTTACGCCAAGCAACAAAACCTCTCAGATGCCCGTGAGTCCTGGCTCCGAGCGTTGGAGCTTGACCCGTCCAATACTAAGTTGATGGACCGATTTCGTGAACTGGGGATGGGCGACCCGGCACAAGAAGAACGTATCAAACAGGCCAAACGGCGTGTATCTGAGAAGATACCAACTCCCTAACACAGCTCTCCGCCATAAATAGTAGCTCTGGTTTCCCCTAACCTTATCCTCAGCTCTCACAGCGATCTTATTTTGGGCCAATCTTCTCACGCCAAGTAATTGATTTCACAGATTGTTTCTCTCCTGCAAGAGGGTAAAGCGCCCAGACACTTCATCTTCTGTAGAGAGAACCAAGGAGGGCGCCAGGTCCCGTACGGTGGATGACAAATATTGGCAGATCAGAGCAAAAGCTGGAGAAACGTCCAGCAACTACGGTCTGCCGCGCAGGAGGTTAAGAATCGTAACTATTTGATATTGCATGTGACTCAGCCCTTAACGGCCTGGTCTCGTATTGGGCATCGAACCTGCTAGAGGAAAGGTAACAGAAATCGGATGCGAGATCCGGTGAGCAAGAGGCAAGCAAGCAAGGTATGAAGGGGCAAGGTCAGTGAACCATCAACAAGGAGGCAGGACGATGTTAAAGCAGTTGAAACAGTTGAAGGGGCAAAAGGGTTTTACCCTGATCGAGTTGATGATCGTCGTCGCGATCATCGGGATCTTGGCGGCCATCGCCATCCCCAACTTCTTGACCTATCAGTTGAAGTCGCGCCAGGCTGAGGCAAAGACAAACCTCCAGGCGATCAAAACCTCTGAAGTCGCCTTCCAGGCGGAGCGAGGCTGTTACATTGGAATAGCTGTAGAGGGCGTGGTAGCCCCTGCAGCAGGTACCAAATCAGTTCCCGCTATTTGGGGTGGTGGTTTGGGACCGACTCCTCCCGGTGCTCTCTGGTGTCAGGCTGCGGGTGTGTTTGCAGGCAATTTCTCCGATATTGGGTTCAAGGCAACTGGCAATGTGAATTACCAGTATGGAGCAGATTCAACGGTGGCTCCGACCGTGGGGACTTTCACTGGGTATACCACGGCCCTGTCTTGTCCTTTGGCCATTGCCGGGACCGCTGCTGCCGCACTCGCAGTGCAAAACAACTTTGTTGCGATGGCGAAAAGCAATCTGGATGGCGATGCTGGAATTTCAACCTGGGATTCTTCGGTTGACCATGGGGCCAACGACTGTACGACCGGTGTGTACTAGGCTGGTATAGGTAAGGTCACAGGGTCCCGGCAGCCATTCGGCTGCCGGGACTTTCGGTTTTTTATATACTGCCGGTGTCTTCCTCATGACGGTTTCAACAGCCTTACATCATCGCAGCGCACCGATCGTGAACCAGCTTCTGATCGGCATGGGGGGCATCCTCTTACTGGCTTGTGTCGGCTGGCTGCAAGGTGAACTCGATCAGCGGCAGGATCGGACGGTTGTGCAGATTGAAGGCCTCGCGCAGCTGCCTAAGGGCGAATATCTGAAACCAGCCTTGCTCGGCTATCACCATCTGGGGGCTGATATTCTCTGGCTCAATCTGGTGCAGGTGGCGGGAAACAAGCGAAATAATGCAGACGAATATGAATGGATGTATCACGCCTTGGACGTGCTCACGACGCTCGACCCTCAGTATGCCTACGCCTATTACGCAGGCGGCGTCATTCTCGGCGATCTCGCCAACCGCCCGGACTTGAGCACTCGGCTGCTTGAAAAGGGTGTCAAAGCGAATCCCGATGTCTGGAACATACCATTTCTGCTCGGGTACAACTATTATTTTCTGCTTGGTGATCCAGCCAAGGGGGCAGAATATATTATGAAAGCGGCCAGTCTGCCGGATGGCCCGTCCTATCTCTCCGGCCTCGCCACTCGCATGGCTGCGGAGGCAGGGAGCCCAGACACGGCCCTGGCGTTTCTTGAGGCTCGCTTGCTGGACACACAGGATCTTCAGACGCGAGAATCCTTGGCGAACCGGGTGAAAGAAGTTATCATTGAACGAGATATCCGCATACTGGAGAGCGCGGTGGAAACCTATCGGAGGCAACATCAGACTCTTCCTGAAACAGCTAATGATCTCGTGGCGGCGGGAATCCTTCCGATGCTGCCACAGGAACCATTTGAAGGAGACTATCGGGTGGATCCCAAAACCGGCTCGGTCTCCAGTTCGACGCATCCTGAGCGGTTGCGCACGTTTTTCAAACGGAAAATGCCAATCACATACAGCTTCCCTAACGTACAGCCTTCCTATAGTTTCCCTCGAACATGGGAGTGAGCCATGACGCCTAGCTCCGATCTTGTGGTCCAGACCGAACAACTGTCTAAGGTCTTCCGTGTGGGGTTCTGGGGAAAGCGAGTGACGGCGGTGGAAGGCCTCAACCTCGAAGTCCGGCGCGGGGAAGTGTTCGGTTTCCTTGGCCCGAATGGCGCGGGGAAAACCACCACCCTCAAGATCTTGATGGGGCTGATCTATCCGACGAGCGGGCAGGCGCGGTTGTTCGGCCGGGATCTGGGCGATCCGCAGACCAAGGCCAGGCTGGGATTTCTTCCCGAGTCGCCCTACTTTTACGAATATCTCACGAGCCGGGAGTTTCTTAGGTTCTATGGGCATTTGTTCGGACTGTGGGGTGCTGTCCTGGATAAGCGAATCGACGAACTTTTGGAGCTGGTCGGCATGACCCATTCGAAGGATCTCCAGCTCAGGAAGTTCTCAAAAGGCATGTTGCAGCGGGTGGGGATCGCTCAAGCCTTGATCAATGATCCGGAGTTGGTGGTGCTGGACGAACCCATGTCCGGGCTGGACCCCATTGGGAGGAAAGAAGTGCGCGACCTGATTTTTCGCCTGAAGGAGTCCGGGAAGACGGTCATGTTCAGCTCCCACATTTTGCACGATGCCGAAGTGTTATGCGATCGGGTCGCAATGATCCTGAAGGGACGCCTCGTGGCCTGTGGTCGGGTGACCGACTTGCTGGATCAAGGGGCCAGTCACCCAGTGGAACTGGTTGTGGATCGGTTGTCTCTGCAAGGGTTGAACCACTTACGTCCGTTGGCCGATAAAGTGGTGATGCAGGGGGATCGGATGCTGGTGGTGCTGAAGAGCCAACAACAAGTGGGGGGAGCATTGGAAATTATCCGCGCGACGAAGGCGAGTCTGGTGTCGCTCAACCCTCAGAAGGGGTCGTTGGAGGACCTCTTCATCCGGGAGGTCGAAGGACACCGGAGTTCGTTGGAGAAGTGCGCATGAAAATTTTATCGATCGCGCTGAATACCTTTCGGGAAAACTTGCGAGACAAGCTGCTCTACAATTTGCTGGTCTTTGCCCTGCTCATGATCGGCAGTTCTGTGCTCCTGTCGCGGCTCACCTTGGGGGAATTTCACCGTCTCATTCTGGATCTTGGGCTCGGGAGCATTAATTTCTTCGGGGTGTTGATTGCCATTTTTGTCGGGATCGGCCTGGTGAGCA
>JBDTPK010000248.1:0-4954 GCA_039932735.1 Nitrospirota bacterium | reverse complement strand
ACAGAATTCGTGCGGCAGCGGTCTGTCTCGTATCAACCATGCTGCTGGGTGGCTGCATGCTCGAACAGGAAATATCGCGGACTCCGCGGACCGCAGTAGAACAACTGCTCCTGACCAATGCAGTCGAACAGGCTATGCACAATCTGATCGTGGAGCTTCCAAAGGAAGCCGCGCTACGCGTCGAGGTCACAGGACTCCAGTCCGACCGCACCCAACTCAACATAAGGCGAGAAGATCGCGGCGTACTTCACGGACCATCTCTCGATCTTCTCTTGGTTCGGGATTCCGTTGCGACAGGTCTGGGGCGCTTAGGCTACCGAATCGACCCCCTCGACACAGAGCCCGGCTATCTTGCGCGGGTGGTTGTCGAGTCCTTCGGAACGACACAGGGGCTCACATTTTTCGGCCTGCCGCCGGTGCAAAGCCTCCTGATTCCCTTTGCCCTCCCTGAACTAACCCTCTATAAAGCACAGGAGCAACAAGGATATGCCAGAGTGCATGTCGATTTTTTCGAGTATCGAACGGGAACCTTTGTCGGGTCAACTCCGACCATCATCGGACGTACCCACTATAACCAATATACGGCCTTCTTTCTCTTCACATGGCAACGGACAGATATGACCGCACCGCCGTGATGCCTGACATCACGAATGGCGGCAAGGGATTTCACGGTCTCCGTGATCTCGCCGGACCGATCCACCACGGAGACGGCATCACGGCTTCTTCTTGCCATCAAACAGGTCCTTGATGAGATCCTTGGCCTTGTCCTTGATCGCCCCGACCGCTTCCTCGGTCGCCTTCTGGGCGGCTGCGCCGCCTTGGCAACCAGTAAACAAATCTGCAATCGTCCCGACCAGCGCCCCGGCATGCCGGCCAACCATCTTGCCGGCCGTTACCTGTGCTCCGTAAATAGGTTTCTCAGTCGTCCCTTGGACCGTCACGGCAACCGGCAACACCGTGAAGCCATCCACGGTCTTCAAAATCTGATTCAAGCACGGGATGTTGACGTGACCGGATAGAGCCGGCCCGATCTTTGGCTGTACTTCCATATCAAGTCGGCCGTCCAGCCCGATTTTCCCATCGGCCTCCACAGCAACGGCGGGGCCAACCACACGGACCTGATTCAGATGCACCCATCCGTCTTTGATCTGCAACTCCCCGTGCACCGTCCGGAACCCTAATGCTCTGAATTCCTCGATATGGGTCTGCTCCGCGAGGAATTCCAAAAGAGGCGACTTGACGAATTGGCCCTCGGCTACGTCGAAGACCACAGTGCCGCTGAGACTCTGCCGTAACGCCTCACCCTGGCCGCGACCGGTTCCCGAGGTCGTGAACTTGCCGCGACCGGTGACTCGCGGCTCCGCCTCAGCCGACGCGGCCTTCGTGAGGACACCGAGATCCAAGGCATCTCCCTTCGCGTCCCAGCCGAATTCCGGCTGCCCACCCTTCAGAACAACCGTGACGGTCCCTTGCACCGATCCACTCGCGAGGCCAGTCGGCTCCAGCGTCACCTGCATTGTGTGCCCGTCCCCCTTGGCAATGAGCCGCCCCTTGCCGATTTCGAGAGCCAGCCATGTCACGGACCCGATAGTAAGGTCGACGTCGAGGTCCAACGGGACAGCGATGCCGCCTCCGACACCCTTCGCGGTGGGGGGCTTGTCGGTCGGAGTCTGTTCCGAAGAGGGGGCCGTTAAGGCAGCGTACCAATCAGCGTTGAATGCCTCCACGCTTCCACGAAGTTCCAGGCTTGGCTGCGAACCCATACGAATATTCCCGCTCATCGCCACTTGGTCCGCCCGTCCTTTCTCTCCCTCCGTGGCAAGCGACAGTGCTCTCACCCTGATTTCGTCGCCGCTCTGGGCGACGTCCTGCTCCAAATGCACCGTGGCCGACTCGGGGGCACCGCCATTGACCGCGACCGTGATTGGTCCAATCGTTTCTTGTCCTCGCACGGCGAGCGTCTTGCCGCCTGCCTCCTGAGTGACATTCAGCTCTCCGGTCAGCGGCAATGGGCCAGGACGACGACCGGGTAAGAGGCCGAAGAAATCCACGAACGGCCCGCTATCCCATTCCTTCACCGTCACGCTCACTGCGCCAGCGGGCATCGACGTACCCGCGACGGAGAGTGGCCAACGTCCGCTCGCCGTCATGGTCCCCGCTTTGGTGCCGCCGGACTCCACGGCGACCTCCAGACGCTGGAGATCAACGGCCGTCCAGGCTGCGTCCACCTCGACCTCAGCCTGCAGGCCAAGCGATCGCGTCAGTTGATGCGTCTTGTCCAGCCGCATGATCAAGTTCGCCGATCGCAACCCGCCCTTAATGGTGAGAGGCTTCGTCGGGCCCGACGTAATCAGCCGAATGTCCCCTTGGAGGTCGCCACCTGAAATAAGCGCCTGTTGCCGTTCCGTCAGCTGCCCGAACCGACCGACAAATTCACTCAAATCGCTGACGGCAAGATTGAGCACGAGGTCTGTCGCGCCTCCGGCATCGGCCGATCCAGTGAGGCGCGCCTCCCCGAGAACCGTTTTGCCGGCCAGCGCCCGCACCGCCCATGAATCCACGATGACACGCGACCGGCCAAGAATCGATGCGCGAACCTCGGTGCCCAGCGTGACCGGTGCGCTCGCGTGCCTCGCGCCACGTTCGAACGTGACCTCTTCCAAATCCAAGCGGCCAGCAACCGAGGCGTCATCGGCCCCACTTACGTGAACTTGCAGGTCTGCGTCCAACAAGCCGCTTCGAACCGACGCCAGAGACTCATTTCCCGCCAGCGCCACCCAGGGACGGAGTTGATTGACGCCCAGACGGTTAATTCGGAGCTCCAGCGTGATCGGATCCGGAGATTCGCCTGTTTGCGAGCGGTCCCCTTTTTTGCCCTGTGCGAAGCTCAGCGAGAGTGGCTTATCGAGCGCCAGCGAGACGATCGGGCGACGGCGCTCGACAACCTGGAAGCTCAGCCGATCCAGTCTCAGCTTCTGCTCCGCCCGGTCAAACTCGCCGGCCTGTTTGATCAGCAAGTTCAGCGGGGGCGCGTCGGTTGTCGCCTCCTGCAGACGCAATTGAATCTCCTCACCGCGAACGTCGACCACCCATCTGACCTGCCCTTCGTCGACGACGACATCGGCATGACCGTCGATCTGCGCTCGACCGATCCTGGTCGAAGTCCACAGGCCAAGCAGCGGATTGAGCGTCTCGCCGGGAAGCCCTGCGAGCGTCACTGTGCCATCCAGTGCGGTAAGACCCGCCACGTCGGCAAACCGCCATGCGCCTGTCGCATGTAGTGCGGCAATCTGCTTCCCATTCAGGCTGACGCTGGTCGTCAATGGATCCAGTTTGAGCAACTGCAAACCGGTCAGTCGCGACTTCAAGTCAGTGACGACCCCCAACGGTCCCATGAGGTCGGCCCGTCCGCTCCCTTCAGCCCGCAACATCACGTCAGTGGCTTCCAGCCGGCCGGCCACGTCAACGATCGCCCCATGCTCGTACATCGAGACAATGAGCGCGCCTCCTAGTTTGCCTGCCGAAACTTCCTTCAACGGGTCACGGCCCAGCAACGATAACCAGGGCCGCAGATCCTGAATCTCTAATGGAGTCAGCCGCAAAGACCACACCGACGGCTCAGCACCGCCCTCTGCTGACGAAGTCTTTCCCTCGGGCCGCTCCAGATGGAGCGAGACCGGACGGTCCAGCGCGCCGGACAACAGCGTCTTGACGCGGTCGCCGATAGTGAGCGTGAGCGTCTCAATGGCCACCTCCTTCTTCACCGAATCGAACGATCCAACATGCTGCAGCGAGATATCGACCGGCGGACTCGCCGCTCGATCGGCCGATCGGAGCCGAACTCCTGACCCGGTCACATTCCCTTGAAAGGATGTCCGCGTCCCTTCGACGTGCGCCTTTACTGTTGCGTCGAACTGTCCCGCGTCCACGTGAATAGCGGTGGTCTCTCTCAACCAGAGATTCAATGTGTCGCCCATGACGCCCCCCATCGTCAGTGAAACATCCGTCACCGCCGAGCGTTTCACCCCCTTCATTGCAGCCGTCAGCTCGACTGTTCCCAATGATGTCCCAGCCCTGCTGATTCCGACGTTGGACGCAAACCGTAGACTCTGCGTGGCAGGTTCGTATTCGCCTGTGAGCGTCTGCTCAAGGTTAACGACCTCAGGATCGGTGGACTCGATCGATGCTCGGCCGGTCCGAGCGAGTACCCGGTTGGATCCGCTCCATTTAATTAGCGTCCCTCCGGGACCGACTTCCACATCGAGAGTCAGATCCATGCTGCCGGACAGGTCCTGTGTACCGGCGCCACGCTCTAACAGAAATCCGGTCTGGAGCGTGATGCTCCCCTTCCGGCCTGGCCCGAGCCGATCCAGCGCCGCAACAATCTGGCCTGTGAGTCGGCGGTCGCCTTGATCCACGGTAACGGACACGCCTTCGAAGCGAGCCCGCTCGATAGCAACTGGTATCAGGCGGAGTGTCTTAGCAGACTCTCTGTCCTGCTCCTGAAGCGGCTCCTCGACCGGTCCTGGTCGATGGACGATCCGAAGATTCGCCCCCTTCAGCTCCAGGTGGTCGATCTGGGGCACACCCTCCTCGATGAACGACCAAGGCGCAACGTGGAGCGTCACCCATTTCGCGTCGAATGAGACCCTCGACGCCGGATCGCCGTAGACAAGCCCCTCCACTTCGAGCGTCCCCAACAGAGAGAGCCTTCCATCGCGGGCTTCCAGCTTCGCTCCGGTCAGTTTTGCCGCGAGCGGGACGACGACGTGACGGAACCCGTGTCGCGTCTGTACGTATATGAGCAGACTCGCGAATAAGACGAGCGCGACCAGGAAGAAGAGCACGAGCTTCCCCAGGAGAGACAGGCGGTCATGCCGAATTACGGCAGTCATCATGACATCAACAACGGTGGACTATAGGGGAGCTTACCAACCGGCAGATCGGTAAGGAA
>JBDTPK010000247.1:0-4962 GCA_039932735.1 Nitrospirota bacterium | reverse complement strand
CCTTCCTCTCCTATCCGGCCACTTCTGAGAAAACTCATCGTTCGAGGACTGGATGCGGTCGACGCCAGGAAGGCGATCGGTCAGGCCATCTCTAGAAACGGCGAGGAGCTGGTCATCGGCCGACGTCGGTATGACTTGCGTCGCTATGAGCGTGTGGTCGTGCTCGGAGCTGGGAAGGCCACGGCCTCGATGGCCCAAGCAGTGGAACAGCGGTTGGGATCTCGGCTGCACGGTGGATTCGTCGTGGTGAAGCACGGCCATGTTGCGCCGACGAGACGGATCGTTGTGGCGGAAGCTGGTCATCCCGTCCCCGATCGATCCGGTCAGCAGGCGGCGGCCAGGCTCTGTGCCATGGTAGAAGAACTCGGTCGGCGCGACCTCTTGATTGTGCTCCTGTCTGGCGGGGCCTCCAGTTTGCTGCCTGCTCCTGTCTCAGTGATTACCCTAGCCGACAAGCAGCGGACCACGCAGGAACTCTTACGATGCGGGGCGAGTATCCGAGAAATCAATACCGTTCGGAAGCATCTCTCGCGCATCAAAGGCGGTCGTCTCGCCGAGTTGACCAAGGCCACCGTTGCGACGCTGATTCTGTCCGATGTGCTGGGGGACGACCTCAGCGCCATCGCCTCAGGGCCGACAGCCCCAGACCCTACGACGTATCAAGACGCTGTCGCAATTCTGAAATGCTATCGCATCTGGCGGGCGGTCCCACAGCGAGTACGCCGACATCTTGAATTTGGATGTCAGGGACTCGTGAGTGAGACTCCGAAGCCCGGCTCTTCTCTGTTTCGTCGAGTCCACCATCATATCGTTGGGAGCAACGCAGCGGCTATCAAGGCTGTGGTCCATGCAGCCAGAGAGGCAGGTCTGCGAACCCTCGTGCAGAGGCCGACCTTAACCGGAGAGGCGCAAGACGAAGGAAAGCGATTCGGTCTCCTGGCTAAGAATATTGTGCAAGCAGGCAAGCCGCTGCAAAGGCCCTGCTGTGTGGTGGCCGGCGGAGAAACCACCGTAACCGTCACTGGAACAGGCGCGGGAGGGAGGGCGCAAGAATTCGCTGCAGCCGCCGCCCTGAAAATTGCGGGTCTGGCCAAGGTCTGGGTCGTGGCGATTGGCACCGATGGCACCGATGGTCCGACTGATGCGGCTGGGGCCGTCGTCGATGGTCATACTGTGGCGCGCGCGCAGCGCCTCTCGGTGGATCTTAAGGGCGCTTTGAAGCGCCACAACACCTACCCCGCGTTGAAGCGGCTCAATCAGCTCATCGTCACCGGTCCCACCGGCACAAACGTGAATGACCTTTATCTCCTCCTCGTGCTCTAGCAGGATCCTGAATAAGTGAGTCTGCTGCGTTCTCGTATCGTTCAGACCCTCAACGTACCTCACGTGGAGAACAAGCTGTCTTGCAGCTTGGGTGGGTGGGTGAGAAGTGCTACGCCTCGGCCTTGCTGAACGGCATTTTTGAGCGTCCTGCATGGTCTTCTTCTGTTGCCCCTGACGTCCGGACCAGTAACAGTGAGGTTCTGACGCACCCCCATAGTTTTTCCTCAGCCTGCTAGGTAGTATCCAGCCATGGATCGTCCGCTCCTTCTTCCCTTGGCCTCCTGCACTCAGCCCTCTCTTGTAGGGGGGAAAGCCCTCGGCTTAGCGCGTTTGCTCGCGGAAGGATTCCCTGTCCCATCAGGGCTGTGCGTCACAACGGAGGCCTATAACCACGCGCTTCGCGCACCGGGTTTTTCTCCCACAGAACAGTGGCAAGCAGCTCTGCATCCCCCGGAGCCGAGCGCCAGCGTATACTTTCCCACACTCACACCATCATTCAGAACCATGACATCGTTGGATTAACGTCTCAGATCATTGAACAGGTCCGCCGGTTGGATCTGCCATTGTTTAAGTTGTGGGCGGTAAGGTCGTCGGCGACAAACGAGGACGGCGCTCATGCGAGCTTTGCCGGAATATATCGGACGCGTCTCGGTATTCCTTTGAAGGAGCTCGGTTCTGCGGTGAGGGACCTGTGGTTATCGATTTGGGATGAGCGGGTCTTGAATTATCATATCGACTCAGGATTGAGCGGAGCGCCTCCTGCCATGGCCGTTGTGATTCAACCGATGTTAGAGGCGCAAGCAGCCGGCGTGGCCTATTCTGTCCATCCTCTCACAGGCAGGGCGACTCAGGTGATGATCAATGCCGTTGCGGGGCTTGCAGTAGCTCTCGTTGATGGGAGTGCGACGCCGGACCAGTATGTGGTTGAGATCGCCGAGAACAATCAGTCCATTCGGACCAGCGAACGGACCATCGTTGGACAGACTCAGGCACAACGGATGACCGACCAAGGCATTCAAGCGACGTCGCTGTCGGATAAGGCCGTAGGTCGTGCCACGTTGTCGGATGACCAACTGTTTGCCCTGGTCCGTGCAGCTAAACAGATCGAACAGGTATTTGGCCATCCCGTGGATCTTGAATGGCTCTTTGATGAGCGTGGCCTGTGGTGGCTTCAAGCGCGGCCCATCTCCGGTCTGGCTGGGCCCAGGCAACTGACCAATGATGATTGCGAATGGTCGCGCGCCAATTTCAAAGAGACGTTGCCGGAGTTGCCGAGCCCGCTCGGCCTGTCGTTTCTCGAACAGTTCATGGAGCGGTATATTGTGGCGCCCTATCGGCGGTTGGGATGCCAAATTCCAGAAGGAATCTCGTCGGTTCGCGTCTTCAAGGGACGCCCCTACATCAACATGACATTGTTTTATTCCCTCATCGCACAACTGCGGGGAAATCCCTCCTCAATGACGGAGCGATGGGAGGGGAAGGCATTACGCGGGTGCCGGATGTCCGTCCGCTCGGGTGGCCGGCGGTCATCCGTGCGGGCCTGGTGATGTTGGTGGAGATGAGAAAGGCTGTACGCTATGGACCCGTCTGGTTCGCCGACATGAAGGTGATGGCAACCGAGCATCGCGTTGAGCGGTTGTGTACTGTCCCAGGCGAAGAGATCGCCTTGCGCCTCGATGCCATTGGACAATGGCTTGATAAGCACGAGCTGACTTTTGGCATTGCGGGAGGGGTCGCGCAGTGTCTGCAATCATTAGGTGGTTTCCTGCCACGCTGTCTCGGAGAAGACTGGAGAGCGCTGCTGAACGGAGCGCTGCAGGGCCAGGCGGCAGTGATCAGCGCGCAACAGATTATCCGGTTGGCAGAATTGGCGGAGTTGATTCGCCGCGACCCGTCAGTGACATCCTTGTTCACCGCAGAGGAGTGGGATCCGGTTGAGGTTCTGCGCTTGATAGAGGGGACCGATGTGCTCCGTGCCTTTAACCGGTATCTTGACGACTACGGCCACCGTGGGGTCGGCGAATCGGACGTCATGTCGCCTCGGTTCGCAGATCCACCGGAGTTGTTACTGACGGTATTACGAACGCAGATTCTGGCTTTAACCAGCGCCACCCCGGCGAACATTCTTCAGCGCCAAACAGCAGTGCGAGAGCAAGCGCTTGCAGAGATCCGCTCCAGGCTCGGATGGCGGTTCCATAGATGGGCTGTGTTTTTATGGTGGTATCGGCGGCTGTGCCGGTTCTTTGCCCTGAGGGAGGCAAACCGACATCATCTGATGTACTACTCGGCAGTGGCTCGGCGCCTCCTACTGCACCTCGGCGACTGCTTGGTTGAACGGGGAACCTTCTCGTCACGCGAAGACATTTTTTACATCACGATCAACGAACGAGTCGAGTTGTTATCCCAAAGATCGAGCAATTGGCGAGGCGTGATTAAGGCTCGTCGGGCGGAGCGGAGCTGCTTCGCGACGACCAGTGTGCCGGACACGCGGGATTGGCGCGCAGTGCTCAGCGGCTCGAATACAGCCTCTGCGGTCGTACCGAAGGGCATTTTACGTGGCACTCCTATCAGCGGAGGGAAGGTTGCGGGACCGGTCCGCTTCCTCCGATCGATGGAGGATTGGAGCCGAGTCTGCTATGGCGACATTCTCGTGGTCTCCGTCATCGACCCCGGCATGGCGCCGTTGTTTGGCGTGGCAGCGGGGCTGATCGCCGAGATGGGAGGGACACTCTCGCACGGAGCCATCATTGCCCGTGAATATGGATTGCCGGCAGTGGCGAACGTACCTGGTATTACCACGAGACTCGAAGAAGGCGATCGAGTCAGCCTGGATGCGGAGCGAGGAGAGATCATCGTTCAGGTGCGGACTGGAGACTAATGTGTGATGGCATCAATCATGAGCAATCTGCAGAGTCACACGACGATGGTACTCATGGCCTCAGGCGGCCGTATTCGCAATGGAGTCAGAATAATCTATCACGATACTGTTCCCCACAAATTACAGCTCCTCGTACACCGCTACCCGGCGTAGGTCCGCCTGGGTGGCGAAAACTGTTTGGCAGTCTTAGCTGACAGGTGAAGTAGACGACAGGATCGGGCGGGTAGAAGAGCGACGGTTCAATACCCTGCTAGTCATTCACTGATCACCTTCGTTCCGTCTGAGGCGCCGGCGTTCGCCCATCCACGCTGTATTTTCTGCTGACAG
This sequence comes from Nitrospirota bacterium, assembly GCA_039932735.1. Classification (GTDB taxonomy): domain Bacteria; phylum Nitrospirota; class Nitrospiria; order Nitrospirales; family Nitrospiraceae; genus Palsa-1315. The sequence continues at coordinate 434 of JBDTPK010000247.1, read as the reverse complement.
ATGGCGCTGACGATTCTCCGCCTGATCTCTTCCTGGCGGGTGTCTACCCGCGGCGGCTCGAGCCCTGTTCCCGATTCTGGCCGATCAAGCCCGAGTTGTTCCATGCAACGCACTCAATAGGTATGATTCAGTTGATATGTGCCTCGCGTGATATGGTAAAGGCGCAGAAAGGATCGTGACGATATCCATGTTTCGAAACCATTTCGAATAAGACCTTCATGACTCTGTCGGTCGTCTCGGACTTGATGACAGACGCAGCAAATCAGGATCCATGTAGTCTTATTTGCCTTATTCGTGCTCAGGCTCCCCGCCTTCTCTTTGGCAATCTGATCGGATTGCCGTCCCGAGTTCAAAGATGAGGAACGCTGCAATCGTAATGAGGTATGCATAGGGAGATTGAGGAACTTTCTTATGACGTGTGCGTTAATACAACA
>JBDTPK010000246.1:0-4969 GCA_039932735.1 Nitrospirota bacterium | reverse complement strand
TCTGGCACAATAGAATCCTGGTCCTCGACTTCGGGTCGCAATACACCCAACTGATCGCGCGCCGCATTCGAGAAGCCCACGTCTACTCGCAAATTCTTCCCTGCACGGTTCCCCTGGCGACCATTCTCGCCTATCGCCCGCAGGGCATCGTGCTGTCGGGTGGTCCTTCAAGCGTCTATGAGAAGAAGGCGCCGACTGTCTCCAAGGAACTCTTCGACCTCGGTATTCCCATTCTCGGTATCTGTTACGGCATGCAGTTGGTGACCCATCTCTCCGGCGGGCAGGTGGCCAAATCCAAGCACCGGGAGTACGGCCGAGCCGATCTGACCATCGACGATGAGAGTGATCTCTTCAAAGGGATCGGCAAGAATGGCTCGACCGTCGTCTGGATGTCGCACGGAGACCGTATTGAACGGATGCCGCCGGGCTTCCGAGCCATTGCGCATACAGCCAATTCGCCGATTGCAGTCATGAGGCGCGACGATTACACGCGCCGGATCTATTGTCTCCAGTTTCATCCTGAAGTCGTGCATACGCCGGAGGGGACCCAGATTCTTCGGAATTTCGTATACGACATTTGTGGCTGTCAGCCGACCTGGACGATGCAGTCCTATGTGGAGACGGCGGTACAGCAGATCCGCGAGCAAGTCGGCAAGGAACGAGTGATTTGCGCCTTAAGTGGCGGCGTGGATTCGTCCGTCGCGGCGGCGTTGACGCATCGAGCCATCGGCGACCAGCTGACCTGTATCTTCGTCGACAACGGGTTGCTTCGAAGTGGGGAGAAGGAACAAGTCAAACAGACGTTCGCGCAACAGCTTCATTTGAATGTACGGCTTATCGACGCGTCCAATGTGTTTCTTGCCAAGCTCAAAGGGGTGATTGATCCCGAGCGTAAACGAAAAATTATCGGCAGGCAGTTCATCAAACGGTTTGAGGCTGAAGCGAAGAAGAAATCGGGCGCTGTGAAGTTTCTGGTCCAGGGCACACTCTATCCCGACGTGATCGAAAGTGTAAGCTTCAAGGGGCCGTCGGCCACGATCAAGACGCATCACAATGTGGGTGGTCTGCCGGCTCGTATGAAATTGAAATTAATCGAACCGTTGCGGGAACTCTTCAAAGATGAAGTCCGTGTGCTGGGGAAGGAACTGGGTTTACCGGACGAGATTGTCTGGCGACAGCCTTTCCCCGGGCCTGGTCTGGCTATTCGGGTCTTGGGAGCGGTCACCAAGGAGCGGCTGGCCATCCTGCGAGCGGCCGAGTCTATTCTCGATCAGGAGATTCGCGCTGCCGGTTTGTATCGAGAGATTTGGCAATCGCTTGCCGTCCTCTTGCCGATCAGGACCGTGGGCGTCATGGGCGATCAGCGGACGTATGAGCATGTCATCGCGCTTCGCGCCGTCACGAGTTTGGACGGCATGACCGCCGATTGGGCCAAAATTCCAAACGACGTGCTGGGTAAGATGTCGAACCGCATCATCAATGAAGTGAAGGGCGTGAACCGGGTGGTCTACGATATCAGCTCGAAGCCGCCGGCCACGATTGAATGGGAGTAGCCGGGGAGTGGCTTGGCTGATTCCCGTGCTCGCGGAACGCGCACGATCGGAATGTGCTCGTTCGATGCGCGCAATAGGACCCAACCAAGCCACTCCCCGAGGAAAGGTGTAATGGAGCAGTATGGAAGTTAGACTCCAAAAAGTTATTGCCGGGACGGGATTGGCTTCGCGGCGAAAAGCCGAGGAGTGGATTGCCGCTGGGCGCGTGACGGTCAACGGCAAGGTGGTGACGGAACTCGGCACCAAGGTCGATCCGGATCGCGTCCACATCAAGGTCGACGGCAAGCACATCAGTGCCACTCAGCCGTACGTCTATCTGTTGCTGAATAAGCCGAAGAATGTGATGTCGACATTGAACGATCCGGGTGGCAGGCCGACGGTAAAGGATTTTCTCCGTGGGATCTCTGTGCGGGTGTTTCCCGTCGGTCGGTTGGACTTCGACAGCGAAGGGTTGATGCTCCTCACCAATCATGGAGACTTGGCCCAGACGTTGCTCCATCCCCGCTATCATGTGCCGAAGACCTATCTCATCAAGGTCAAGCAGGTGGTGACGGATGACCATATCCGGCAGCTTGAGCAAGGCGTGCAACTGGAAGACGGTATGACCAGCCCGGCGATTGTCAAGAAGGTCAAAAAGGCCAAGCAAAACTCTTGGCTGGAGATCACGATCCGCGAAGGGCGGCAACACCAAGTCAAGCGTATGTTGGAGGCGGTTGGTCACCCGGTGTTGAAGCTGACGCGAATCAAGATGGGTCCGCTCTTGTTGGGGGATCTGGCCTCCGGCGAGTTCAGGTACCTGACCGACCGTGAAGCGAACGCCTTGCGCGAACTTGCAGAACAGAAGCTGGCTTCAGCAGAGGACCGTGAGCAACAGGCGCCACGGCCAAAGAGGCGCGTCAGCCGTGTAGGATGGGCCCGTTCCAAGAAAGCGAAGGTGGTATGAAGGTTCGAACTCATCGGTGCGGGGAACTCACGAACGCTGTGGTCGGGCAGACCGTTGTGTTGAACGGCTGGGTCCAGCGGCGGCGCGACCATGGCACGGTCATGTTTATCGATGTGCGCGATCGAACAGGGCTGACACAGGTGGTGTTCAACGCCGAGCGTAATGCCGCGCTGCACCAAGCCTCTCATGCTTTGCGGAGCGAATGTGTCGTGTCGGTGACCGGCCAAGTGATGGCCCGTCCAGACGAGTCGAAAAATCCCAATCTACCCACGGGCGAAATCGAAATTTTCGTGGATGCCGTCGAAATTCTGAATGAGTCGAAGACGCCGCCCTTCGTGATCGAAGACGAGGCCGAAGTCACGGAGTCGATCAGGCTGAAGTACCGCTATTTGGATCTTCGTCGTCCGAAGATGCAGCGGCTGTTAACGATTCGGCACGACATCATGCAGGCTGTTCGTGGATTTCTGAATGCAGAGCGTTTCCTCGAAGTCGAAACGCCGATTTTGACGAAGAGCACGCCGGAAGGCGCGCGGGACTATTTGGTGCCGAGCCGAGTGAACCCCGGTCAATTCTATGCGTTGCCGCAGTCGCCCCAGCTCTTCAAACAGGTGCTCATGGTCAGCGGGGTCGATCGCTACTATCAGATCGCGCGCTGCTTCCGCGACGAGGATCTACGCAACGACCGGCAGCCTGAATTTACTCAGATCGATCTCGAGATGTCCTTCGTCGATCGGCTGGATGTCATGAGCTTGATGGAGCAGATGATTGTCACGGTGTTTCGCGACGCGGGCGGCGTGCAGCTGCCGACTCCATTTCCGCGCATGACCTACGCCGAGGCGATGGGTCGCTATGGATCAGACAAGCCTGACCTACGATTCGACATGCCGTTGCATGATATCACTGCCTTTGCGGCGGCCAGTGAGTTCAAGGTGTTCAAGGAGGCGGCAACCAAAGGCGGGATCGTGAAGGCGTTGATCGTCAAAGGCGGAGCAGCCACTCCTCGGAGCCGGATCGATGCACTCGGTGAGATGGCCAAGAGTTTTGGTGCCAAGGGGCTCGCCTGGTTGAAGATCACTCCCGAGGGGCAGCTGGAGTCCGTGATCGCTAAGTTTCTGGATGCCAAGGCCTTCGCATCGGCACTTCCCGAGGCCAAGCCAGGCGATCTCGTTCTGTTCGGCGCTGATAAGACCGCCATTGTCCATGATGTGTTGGGCCGCATCAGGCTATTGCTGGGTGAAGAGCTGAAGTTGATCGACACCACGGCCTGGAAGCCCGTATGGGTCACCGAGTTTCCCTTGCTGGACTATTCGCCGGAAGAGAAGCGCTATATCTTCATGCACAATCCGTTTGCCGCGCCGATGGACGAGGATGTGGCCTTTCTGGATTCTGAACCGCTCAAAGTACGCGCAAAGGCCTACGACATGGTGTTGAATGGAAACGAAGTCGGCGGCGGGAGTATCCGGAACCATCGGAGCGATATCCAGTTTCGTATTCTCGACTTGCTTGGCATCAATAAGGAGCAAGCGCAGGCGAAGTTCGGGTTTTTGCTCGATGCGCTCGACTATGGCGCGCCGCCGCATGGTGGGATTGCCTTTGGACTCGATCGGCTCATCATGTTGTTGGGGAATGCCGACTCGATCCGCGACGTGATTGCGTTCCCCAAAACCCAACGGGCCCAATGTCCGCTGACTGATGCACCCTCTGCCGTCAGCGCCGATCAGTTAAAGGAGCTGAGGATTAAGCTGGACCTCGTCGAATAGGGAGGAGTCTTCCGTCCCATGTCAGGCAATTCATTCGGCCACATAATCACAGTCACATCGTTCGGCGAGAGCCACGGACCTGCGATCGGCTGTGTCGTAGATGGCTGTCCGCCAGGTCTGGCCCTCTCCGTCGATGACATTCAGCAGGATCTCGATCGGCGTAAGCCAGGCACCTCCCGCCACGTCACGCAACGGCAGGAATCCGATACCGTCGAAATTCTTTCCGGTGTGTTTGAAGGCAAGACCACCGGCACCCCCATCGCATTGCTCATTCGGAACGAAGATGCCCGCAGCAAGGACTACGGCAATCTGATCGACACCTTTCGGCCCGGTCACGCGGACTATACCTATTGGCAGAAATATGGCATTCGCGATCATCGCGGTGGCGGGCGCGCCTCTGCGCGTGAGACAGCCGTGCGAGTGGCGGCCGCGGCGATTGCGAAGAAATGGCTCAAGGAGAAATACGGTGTGGTGATCCGTGGTTACCTCAGCCAACTCGGGCCGCATCTGGTGCCGTTCAAGAGCTGGGACAGCGTGGGTGGCAATCCGTTTTTCGTGGCTGATTCTGCCGCAGTGGCGAAACTGGAATCGTTTATGGACGAGCTGCGGAAGGCCGGCGACTCTGTCGGCGCCAGGATCACGACGGTTGCCGAGCATGTGCCTGTCGGTTGGGGTGCACCGGTCTATGCCAAGCTGGATGCCGATTTGGCCGG
>JBDTPK010000245.1:0-4973 GCA_039932735.1 Nitrospirota bacterium | reverse complement strand
GGCGAGCGAAGAGGCGGGGGTACGCTTCGGTACGTTGAGTCTCTGAGCGATGCGAGAACGCCGCTGGCGGACTTTTTCAGCATCCTGTTTAAGTCGCAAGAGCCTGATCCCTGCGAACCGGTACTTCAATCTTGATACCCTACTCAGCTGGTTCCGCGCCGCCTGCCCACAATTTCACCGTGCGGTCCCACGAGGCGCTGGCGAGTTTCATCCCATCCGGAGAGAGAGTAATGCTGCGAATGCCTGCAGTATGGGCTTTGAGGGTTCTGAAGCAGCGGCCGTTCGACAGGTCCCAGAACCGAATGGTCGCGTCGTCAGCGGCGCTGATGAGGACCTTGCTGTCCGCTGTGACGGCGAGGGTGCGCACCCAGCCGGTATGGCCTTTCAGCGTTCGTTGTTCGGCTACGTGAGGCATGTCGAATAACTTGATTGTCTCGTCACGGCTCCCGGTGATCAAGAGCTTCGCATCGGGGGTAAAGGCCATTGCGCCGATCCAATAGCTCATCGGTTTCTGAAATCCACCGTCGTCTTCAACGAAGTACCCACGTGTTTCACTGGTGTCTTCCTCGGTCTCTTTCCAGTGGCCGTTGTGCAGAATTCTTTCCTCTCCGCTGGGCAAGACTTCCCACAGCTTAATCTTGCCGATATCCATTCCACTGGCGAGGTGGGTCCCATCCGGCGAAAAGGCGACGCAGACAGACCAGTTATGGTCATACGAGTCTTTGCCGAGGAGGGTCATCAGCTCTGTGCCTGTGGTGACTTCCCAGATCTTGATGTCTTTGTTGTGGCTGCCGCGCGCCAGCATAAGGCCGTCCGGTGAGAGCGAGAGGCTGACGACGTTGTGATCATATCGTGTAAAGAGAAGCTTCTTCGATTCGCCGGTGTTCGGGTTCCACAGTCGGATGGTACGGTCCTCGCTGGCAGTGGCCAGCGTTTGGCCGTCGGGCGTGAAGACGACGGATCGAATGTCCGCCGTATGTCCCCTGAGTGAGCGCAGGAGGCGTCCGGTTTCTATATCCCATATGCGGACGAGCCGTTCGGCTCCTCCGCTGGCGAGGGTCAACCCGTCTGGTGCGAAGGCCACCGACCAGACTCCATGTGAATGGCCGCGAAACGTGGTGAGTTCCCGGGCCCCCGTCTTCCAGTATTCAAGAAAATCGACCGGCGGGATGCCTGTTTCCGACGATGTTGGAAGTGGCGAGGGTGCAGGGGCAAGTTGGGGAGCCGTGTGATCAGTCATCTGCAATAATCCTTACGAGTGGACAGTGAAACAGTTGCTCTCAAAAATGTAAAAGGTTAGACGTGAAAGATGAAACGATATGATCGCCGAGCGCTCTTCTTCCGAAACCTTTCACGTGTGACGTTGCACGTCTCACTGGCTGGCCTATGGCGACGGGCTTGATTGCCAATCGGCTGCCCGCTCAGTATAATCGGTTTCAACTTGAGGGGATCGTAAGAGAAGCTTTATCATCAAGTCAAGCAGACTCCTCGCGTGACCTCAAAGGATGGTTATGGAACTTCGTTTTCAACCCGCATTGCTGCAAGAGGTCATAGACTCGTTCGTCGAAAAGACGGAACGGGAAGGCGACCCTACCTATTATAAGGAGTTTCATGAACTCGCCGACCCGATCTACGAAAAGTTTACGCTCGACGATCGTGAGAGTGAATTCAAGAAGCTCTACCAGTACATGTTCGGCACCTGGGGATTTTCCGATATCATCCGCGACGCCTTCAACGAATATCCGTTGCTCAAGGCACGAGTCGGCATCGTGCTCGTCAAGGGGGTCCTCAAGGAAGATCAGGAAGGCGTCGATATTCTCAGGAAGTGGGGATCTGTCGAACATGAGCTGGCGCGAGAGTTCGAAGAAAAAGGGTTGAGAGGTGTCGGGATCAAGCTGATCCCACGTCGATTTTACGACCCAGCGCTCACGCGCTATTGCCGCCATGAATTGTTGCATATCTCGGACATGCTGGACCCGGTGTTTGGGTACGATCCGGATACCAAGGTCGGGCAAAATCCCGGCGAGGAAACCCTCATTCTCCAACGCTATCGAGTTTTGTGGAGTCTCACGGTGGACAGTCGACTGACGGTCGCGGGTAAAGAGCCGATGCTGAGGAAGGAAGACCGGTTCAAAGAGTTTCGTTCCTGGTATCGCAAGATTCCTGCGCCACAATTGAAATCAGTGTTCGAGGGGTTGTGGCAGACGAGTTTCTTTACCCACTCGGAATTGATCGAAATGGCGTCGGACACCTTGCGCGTGATGGACCGTGCCGTAGATGTCGAGGGGGGCGAGGTTCCGGAAACAGAAAATAAAGTCATGTTGATGCCGGGATTTCCCTGTCCTTTGTGCCGGTTCCCGACCTATTCGTGGGTCGAAGATATGGGCAACAAGCTCGAGTCCTATGTGCTCGATTTCATCCGCGAAAATCATCCAGGCTGGGACATTGAATTCGGAGCCTGCGATCGCTGTGTCGAGGTCTATAAGTTGCGCGCCGATGGCGTCATGTAACTGGGGCATACCTGTGGCCACCGATCCTACATATGGACGTCGCGACTTCTTCAAAGACTCTGTCGTCTCCGTTGCCAAGGCGGCACAAGAAATCGCCAAGTCCCAGGAGGTTGTGCCTCAACGACCGACTCCACCGCGGGTGCGGACGGACTGGTTGCGTCCCCCCGGCGCCGCTGAAGAGGCGCTGTTTTTGGATCGATGCACCCAATGCGGCGACTGCGCGAAGGTCTGTCCCTACGGATCGATTACGTTCCATCCGCAGAACGGGACGCCGATAATTTTTGCGGATCGGATGCCGTGCTATCTCTGCGAAGATGTGCCCTGCATCGGGGCCTGCGCCACCGAAGCGCTGCTCCCGGTCGAAGAACGTGGTCTCATCCGAATGGGCCTCGCAGCTGTCTCGCACCGTGTCTGTACGGCAGGGCAGGGGTGCCATGCCTGCGCATCGAAATGTCCCACCGATGCCCTATCGATGGATTTTGACCGGCAGCGGATTATGGTGACGGCTGAGCGTTGCGTTGGATGTGGGCTGTGTGAACAAGTGTGCCGGACCGTGAATGATCGCGTGGCTATTCGGGTCACACCGATGAGATTATTGGCGCAATCGTCTTCGTGATTCACAAGAGCGGGACGAAATGCAAGAGAGAACATAGGAGAGAAGTGGTGCGGTTCATAAGGGAGGAAAATTTGAGAAATCGAAAGGTTAGCATATTCATCGCACATGAGAAGATCGTGCTTGACAACCCCTTGGCCGATACCTACCATACGACAGTTCCGTGCCAAAGATTTGCCCGCGTATGCTCGGAAAGTTTGTATGGGCAGCCGGGTCAATCGAGGAGCCGACTTTTATGACGAGTAAACAGCCGGTGCAAGCAAATTCTCAGGCCGTGACCGGGGTCATTCCTGCCTCGTCGGCCATTAAAGATTCACCTGCAGTCGAACGCGCTCTCAATCGAAGTAAGCTCTATCTCCTCGTCTCGTGGAGCCAGCTCTATCCGGAAGACGAGGAATTTCTCGATTACATGCAATGCGGAGAGTTTGTCGAGGATGGGCGCGCGGCGCTTGATGCCTTGGACCAGGCGCTCGACGGCATCGGCGGTGAGCGAGCTAAGCATAAGCTGGTGTTGCTGCGCAAGCAGTTCGACCTGATTGAGAAAGTGGTCGCGTCGGAATGTGTCAACTGGCAACTGACCGATCTGCAAGCCGAGCATCGCCGAGTGTTCAGTAACGTCATCACGCTCGATTGTCCTCCCTACGAAACCCTATTCGGAAACGACCACGTGTTCGCGCAATCGCAAGTCATGGGCGATATCGCCGGGTTCTATCGCGCGTTCGGTGTGGAATTATCTAAAGATATCCATGAGCGGCTGGATCATTTAAGCGTCGAGTTTGAGTTCATGCATTTCCTGGCCTACAAAGAATCCTATTCTCGCTGCCACGATGGAGCAGACAAGACGCAGATCGTTCTGGACGCTCAGAAAAAGTTCGTCAAGAATCATATCGGCCGGTGGGTCCCGTTGTTTTGCCGGATGTTGGTCAAGAAAGCGTCGACTGGTTTGTATAAACACATAGCGGACTTGATGGCGGAGTGGATGGATTTTGAAACCGCGTTTCTCGGCGTTGTTCCCCAGCCCTACTCGGAAACTGATTATCGCCCTGCCACGTTCAATTCACCCGAAGGCCAGACCTATGAGTGCGGCGCACAGGATCAGGGAAACGAGTTGAGTCTGTTACTGAACGAAGTCGGCGCAGAGTCGTTCTTGGACAAGAAGGACCAGGGTAAAGACAACGAGGAGGGTGGGCCGGTTGGAACCGCCTAACCGTTTTCTCTATTCACGCGGTGCTCTAGGTGTTGTGTGTCGATAATAAATATTGGATCACTGCTCTTTATTTTAGTTGAGAGGAGGCGTATCCTATGAAGGAAGAGATGCCACAACCACAGAGCAACCGTATAAGAATCGGTCTTATTGTTGGGTCGGTGATCCTGGGCGTGATTTTAGCCATTTTCTCTATTATGACTGCTCCGCAATGATCGTTGGCATGAATCTGAGTGTACTTTTTTTAATTGAGAGGAGGGGTATCCAATGAGTGTAGTGCAGACACACAGCAAGCGTGTGGTGCTCGGCATTCTTCTCTCTGCGTTGATCGTGGGCGTAATGCTGACGATCGGGCAGGTTCCTTTGGCTGTCAGTCAACCAGTGACGATTCCGGCGAAGATGATCAAGGGCGCGATCCCGATGGATGGCGCGAACCCGGTTTGGGAGGGCGTGCCTGGGGTGATCGTACCATTGAGCGGGCAGCTGATCACCACGCCGATGCACCCGAATATTTCGGTGAAGTCGGTGTTCGTGAAAGCCATGACCAACGGCAAGGATCTCGGTTTGCGCATAGAGTGGAGCGATCAGACTAAGAACGATACGACCATCGGTCCCCAGGACTTCCGGGATCAGGCGGCAGTCATGT
>JBDTPK010000244.1:0-4977 GCA_039932735.1 Nitrospirota bacterium | reverse complement strand
GCTTTTGCCGCGTCTCCGGGACCCGTTGTTCACTCGAGTTCTGCTCGTCACGCTTCATGGCAAGAATGGCATTCGTCTGTACCGAACGGCAGATAGTGCGCTATTGGCAGAGGATCGAGATTACCACGCCGAGACGTATGGCGCCTCGTTTGATGGGAACGATCGGTTAGTGACGGCATCGTATGATGGATTTCTACGGCTCTATGGTCGCGATTTTAGGCTGCTCGCGCAGAACCAAGTATCTGGAGGGAAACGCCCATTCACCGTCAGCATGACAGCCAGCGGTTCAAAAATTGCGGTCGGATACGAAAATTCTACTCAAGTCGATGTCTTTTCCGGGGACGCGTTACAATATCTGTACTCAGCAGACACCAGCGATATTCAAAAAGGGTCTATGAATGTCGTCTCCTGGTCTTTCGACGGCGACATTCTCTATGCAGGCGGGCAATACCGCACAAAAGACCAGCACCCCATACGAAAATGGATGAAACAGGGCCAGGGGCCGTGGATCGACCTGCCGGCGTCATCCAACACGCTCCTGCGCATTGTTCCGCTCAGTACTGGTGGTATTGCCTATGGTTCATCAGACCCCGCCTTTGGCGTCTTTGATGCCAAGGATACTCGGATTCTCTACAAGGGTTCCGGCGTCCTCGATTATCGCGATAACCATGAAAGGTTTAGCCTCTCCCCTGACGGCACAACAGTCCAATTCGGCTATCACAAAAGTGGCCAATCCACATCTCGGTTCTCGATCAGGAATCGCCTCTTGGAACAGAACCCTACTTCCGACTCAACTCTCCGTCCTCCGCGCATCACGGCCCCTGGACTGGCCATTGAAAGTTGGAGAAATTCCCCGGCTCCCACGCTGAACGGTCGAGCACTGCAACTCTTGCAGTATGAAGTCTCGCGTTGCGTGGCGATTGCTCCAGACGATCAAACAATCCTTCTTGGGACAGTCTGGCACCTTCGCCAATTCGACCGCCAAGGCAGGGAACTCTGGCAAGTTCCCGTACCAGCCAACGTGTGGAGCGTCAATATCGCAGGGAATGGCTTGGTGGCAGCAGCGGCCCTCGCGGACGGCACCATTCGTTGGTATCGAATGGCAGACGGGCAGGAACTTCTGGCTCTGTTCCCTCATATAGATACGAAACGGTGGGTGGCCTGGACTCCTTCGGGATATTACGATGCCGCGCCTGGCGCTGAAACCTTGCTGGGGTGGCACAAAAATTACGGTAGTGATGCAGCCGCAGATTTTTTTCCGGCAGCCCAGTTTCGGTCAGTGTCGTATCGACCTGAAGTGGTGAAGGAGACCTTGCACACCCTGGATGAACAGCAAGCGGTGCTCCACGCCTCCACGACCGCGACCGTCAGGCCCCCATTTGAGACAGAATCGAAGACGGCGGCATCTCAGATGACCGAGATGCCGCCGTCAAGTGTGGTCATCATTTCTCCTACTGACGGGTCCGTTGTTTCTTCCACAACCGTCAGCTTACGCTATGGGGTGCCAGGCGAATCGAGTGAGTCCCTGACCGATATCATCGCGATGGTAGACGGCCAGATTGTACCCACTTCAAGAGGCATTCGGGTTGTTCCTTCTTCACCGGCTGCCACAAGAATTCGAGAATTGGAGGTGCAAATCCCCGAACGAGACTGTGAGATCTCTCTGGCCGTCGCGAGTCGATCTGGTGTCAGGGGTAATGCCGCCACAATTCGATTAAAATGGAAACCGACTTTTACTGTAAAGCCGATGCTCTACGCTCTGGCCATCGGTGTGAGCCACTCAGCAAGCGGCCAACCCACGGGGAGTTTCGCAGGCAAAGACGCGAAGGACTTCGCGGCCGCCCTCCAACTCCAAACTGGGGGCGTATATCGAGATGTGTTGGCCAAGGTCTTAACCGATGACCAGGCCTCGAAGGACTCCATCCTTGATGGCTTCGATTGGCTCGATCGTGAGACGACGGGGAAAGATGTCGCTATGATGTTCATCAAAGGACAGGCTGTCCATGATAAGAATGGGACTCCGTACTTTTTGTCAGCGGGCGCCAACACGAACCAGCTACGACGCACGGCACTCCCATTTTCAGATATCAAGAACGTGGTCGGAGCCTTGGCTGGCCGCTCGGCCCTATTTATGGATACCTGTCAAGCCGGTGATCCTAGGAGCACAGAAGCCTGTACCGGCGCAGTCACAAGCCTCGTGAATGATCTTTCGAGTTCAGAAAAAGGCGCTGTGGTCTTCTCCGCCTCCACAGCCAACCACTACGCACAGGAAAACACCGCATGGGGGAACGGGGCCTTCACGATGGCACTGATCGAAGGTCTAAAAGGGAAAGCCGCCTATGGCCAAGACCGCAGTATCACGGTGAGTATGCTCGATCTCTACCTCTCTGAACGAATCAAGTCACTGACAAAAGATCAGCAGATCTCGACCACAGCAAAAACGTACGACCTTGCTGACTTTGTATTGGCCGCTCCTCATGAACAGTCACAGGAGATCGTGCACGCGTCTACTGCCCCCTCTGATTCGCCCACGCACCTGTCTTCGCAACATAGCAAGATCTTGCGAAGACTCCCTCCGGTCGTCACGATTCTATCGCCGCAAGACGGGACGACGGCCTCCTCTACCAATATCACGGTACGATACACCGTCCGCGTTCCAACCACGGAGCCCGTCACTGAAATCATTGGCCTCTTGGATGGCCGCCCTTTCCCTATCCCAACTTCTCGTAAGGTTCATCCTGTGGGTAAAGAGTCTCGTGATCTCGACATCCGAGAACTCCAGATTGAGGTCCCTGAACGGGAATCAGAAATTTCCATCCTTGCCAGAAATCGATGGGCATCCAGCGAGCCTTCCACCGTTCGAGTCCGATGGCAAAACCAGGGCCGTCCAGACTTCTCTCTGCCCAAACCCTCCCTGTATGCACTGGTGATCGGTGTCGGTCATTATGACGACTCCAGCTTGACGCTGCAATTTTCAGCCAAAGACGCGCAGGATTTTGCGGCTGCCCTCAAACGACAACAAGGAGGTCTCTATAAGACTGTGACGACCAAGGTTCTCACCGATACGGAAGCGACCAAAGCCAAGATCCTTGAGGGGCTGGATTGGCTGGAGCAAGAGACAACCCGTTACGACTTAGCCGTGGTGTTCTTGGCCGGGCATGGTGTGAATGACAAGGGCGGGGTGTACTATTTTCTGCCCGTCAATGCCAAAGTCGACCAGTTGCGTCGCACAGGCCTGGCATTCTCAGACATCAAAAACACCGTCGCCTCATTGGCGGGGAAAACGTTGCTGTTTGCGGATACGTGCCATGCTGGAAATATTTCTGGCAGACGGAGGGGGGCGGTGGACATCAATGCCGTGGTCAATGAATTAACCAGTGCGGAAAACGGCGCCGTGGTGTTCGCATCCTCTACCGGCAAACAAGACTCCTTGGAAGACCCGGTTTGGGGGAATGGCGCGTTCACTAAAGCGCTCGTCGAGGCCCTCAACGGGAAAGCCGCCTATGGAGGTCACAAGAAGATCACCATTAATATGCTAGATATCTACCTCTCTGAGCGTGTCAAAGAACTCACAAAAGGACAGCAGACCCCGACTACCACTAAGCCCCAGACAATCCAAGATTTCCCAATAGCGATCCAGATAGGACCCGAATAGGGCATCCCGTATATTTATTGGGCAATTCCCAGTGGTTCCCCCGTCACGCTGCACTGATCTGTTGGCAGGTTGAATCGGAATAGCTGCCAGTGGGGCTGGTAGATACCTTCCGTGAGGCGATCAATAAACCCACGTCGTGATCAAATAGAAAATGTTTTGAGTAAAGGCGTACACAGCTAAGTTCGAATCGTTCTGAATACGTTGATATTGAAGACTCACCGTGAAATTGTTCGGGAGAGGTTTTTCAATCCTCGCAAAATGGATCTGCTCCGTATCGTCGCGCACTGTCGTGCCTGGAGATGAAATGGGAAACGTTGTGTTCGGACTTCTGTAGCCACGCCAATGAACTTGGTAATCATACCGCAAACGAGTCTGTCCCCATGGCAGAGTGTAGAGGCCGCCAAGCAACAATCGGTTGCCTGAGTAAGAAAAATTGTTTCCCTGAGCATCTTCCACGTCATATTGATAGCCGACCGAAAGAAGATGACGGTCCTCCTGGAATCTGAATGCATGCGTAAATCCGCCCATCCAATTCAGAGCATCACGCTGATCACCAGGGAAACGCGTGGTCACATCCGCATCACGATAAAACGTCTTGTCTTGAAATCTAAACACTCCGGTGGTCATGTGGTTGGCAGACTCGATTAAGGTGCCGGAAAGCGTCGGAGTATGGCGGGACATAAAACCTGCTTGGCCGAGAAGAAGATAATCATAGGCGTATGAGAGTCCTCCTTGGTAGGGCATCGCCCCTACTGTACCTCGATAGTACCCGGCAAGACCTACTTGATGATCCTGGATATTGAACCGCGACAGTCCATCATTCACATTCACCGTCTGAAGGAAGTTATAGCTCGCGATGGCTTCTACCGGCCCGCTTCTCAACCAGGAATATTCCCCATGCACTGCGGTCAGTAACCCTGGGGACGTGGTCGATCCACGGCGCAGATTTTCAGCACTAGGATCGTTACTCGGGTTTGGGTGCAGAGCCACGTTATCACTGTAATATCCTCCCAAGCCTATTTCCCCCCGAAAGCGCCTCTCGGTAGTTCGAGCCGTGGTGAAAGTATCGCGCACCCGCTGGATCGGCCCACTGAACGGCTCTGCAGTTTCAATCTTAGACGCCTCATCCAGCTCCGCAACCGCCTGATCGGAAAGACCGAGAACTCCAAGCGTCAGACCCTTGTAAAACCCATTCAATTGCCGAATATTGGGGTCGGTTGTCTGGGTCTTTGAGAATGCCGCGAGGGCATCAGGATAGGATTTTTTTCGATAGCGCAAGAACCCCTCATAGAAGCCTACAGCATCCAGGCTCGGTTGCTCGG
>JBDTPK010000243.1:0-4977 GCA_039932735.1 Nitrospirota bacterium | reverse complement strand
AGCCACGCGGGGTATATGGCGCCTCCGCATCGAAAATTTCCGACACATGCCCGAGGCACGCTTCATTTAAATGTGTGCCGATCCCATCCAGAAACGCGCGTGCCTGCGTGATCGCAACGGCGTTCTTTCCATGCACCTTCACCCAGGCTGTGACCCACGGGCCCAACAAGAAGGGCCAGACCGTGCCCTGGTGATAGGCCCTGTCTCGCTCCCACACCCCGCCTTCATACGTACCGCGGTAGCGAGGATCGTCCGGCGACAACGTGCGAAGGCCCACCGGTGTGAGAAGCTGCTCTTCGACGAGGCGAAGAATCTTCCGCGCCTGGTCACGCGGGACCATGTCGTCCACGAGCGAGATGGCATAGAGTTGATTGGGCCGGAGCGACGCATCGTCCCCGTCCGGTCCGTCGATCACATCATACAGATAGCCACCGGCTTCGTACCAAAACCGCTTGCGGAAGGAGGCGATTGCCTGGCTGCGGTCATTTCGGCACCGATCGGCATAGTCCGCTTCGCCGAATCGTCGCGCGAGCGTGTCGCCGACTTCCAACGCTCGAACCCACAGCGCTTGGATCTCCACCGGCTTTCCATGCCGGGGCGTAACGACCCACTCGCCGACCTTCGCATCCATCCACGTCAATTGCGCACCAGGCACTCCGCCCGTGATCAACCCATCCTCGTCCATCCGAATCCCATAGCGTGTCCCTCGGCGGTAGCCGTCGAGAATCTGTTTGACGGCAGGCCACGCCGTCTCGCGCACCCGCACCGCATCTCGTGACGCCGCGAGATAGCGGTCGATCGCATGGAGAAACCACAGCGACGCGTCGATCGTGTTGTACTTAGGCTGCTCGCCTCCATCGGGGAAGCGGTTCGGCACCATACCTTCGGACACGTGCACGGCAAAGGAGGCGATGACCTGCCAGGCCATCTCCAAGCGACCGGTCACGAGGCAGAGGCCGGGCAACGACATACACGTGCCGCGGCCCCAATCGGTAAACCAGGGATACCCGGCGATGATCGTCTGTCGGTTGCCTCGCGCGGATAGATAACTCTCCGCAGCGCACCAGAGTTCGCCAGCCAACGAATCATCGATTGGGGCGGCTTGTCGAACAGTGTCTCGGCGAGACTTCTCGCTCTTCACAAGGGCCGCAACGTCGAGCTGGTCGATGGTCTCACTGGTAAGCGCCAAGGTTCTGATGGATCCGGACTCAAGATCGAACGTGAACTCACCGGGCGACCACCAATCTTCTTCGGCATTGAGTCCACGTTGCTGTTCGAGGGGGAATTGTAGATGCCGATACCACTGTGGTTCATGGCGATACCCCCCTGCATGGAAGGCCCGCACTGGAGGCAGATTGGAATACCAATGCCACAGGACCATTCCGTTCCCGACCTGGGCCTCCGTCGAGAGGCTCCCATTCTCATAATGTGCCCCATGATAGTCGCGCCCGGTAAGTTTCGGCCTCACCCGCAGCACAGCTCTCGATAGCGTCTTACCAATCGGCCGCCATCGCACCATCACCATATCGCGGCCGTGGATCGACAGGATCTCCCGCTGAATCGTGATGCCGTTACAATCGAACGTCCAGGTCGGCCAGGGGTCTGTTGAAAATTCGAGACAATGCTCATACCCGGTGGGATAGACAGCGTCCGGATACACATTCGTGGAGAGTGGAATCGCCTGACCGTCGATGTCGAGCCATTCTTCGAGGTGATTGACCAGGACGAACCGTTCGCTCGGCGGCTTGCGGGCCGTCAATAAGAGTGCATGATACCGGCGGGTATTTGCCCCCGCAACTGTGCCGGAAGCAAATCCGCCTCTCCCGTTCGTGTCGAGCCATTCGAGACTCAGCGCCCGATCGAGGGTCCGACAGTCTTTCGCTGCGATCGTCACGCCTGGCCCCAGACCTCTCACGCCCTCACTCCCCCGACTGTTGAATCAGCTTCGCCACCAATCCTGTCCAGCCCGTCTGATGACTGGCGCCGAGGCCGGCTCCGTTGTCCCCATGGAAGTATTCATAGAACAAGATATTGTTGCGCCAGTGCGGATCGTCTTGAAAGGTCCTCGTTCCACCGAACACCGGACGTTTCCCCTCGGCATCCTGGAGAAAGATATGGGTCAACCGGCGTGAAATCTCGGCCGCCACGTGCCAGAGCGTGAGGTGACGGTCCGACCCGGTCGGGCACTCTACCCGATAGTGATCGCCGAGAAAGTAGTGAAACTTTTGCAGCGACTCGATCAGGAGGTAGTTGACCGGAAACCAGATCGGTCCGCGCCAATTCGAATTCCCCCCGAAAATGCCGGTGGTGGATTCGGCCGGTTCATAGTCCACGCGGTGCTCGCGGCCCATGACGGACACGATGTAGGGATGATCCTTGTGATAGCGCGAGAGCGCGCGGATACCGAAGGGAGACAGGAACTCCTCTTCATCGAGCAGATAGCCCAACACGGATTTCAGCCGATCGCGGCTCACCAGTGAAAGAAAGCGCCGTACCCCACCATCGACGGATTGCGTTTCCAGATGCTGGGCAAAATCAGGCCGATTCTCGATAAACCACTGCATGCGATGCTTGAAGCGAGGGAGGCTGTCGATGAGTTCCGAGTCGAGCGTCTCCACGGCAAACAGAGGGATCAACCCCACCATCGAGCGGACCTTCATGTGGGTGTTGTCCCCGTTCGGCAGGTGCAGCACGTCGTAGAAGAAGCCGTCCTCGCGATCCCACAACTCGATCTTTTCGCCGCCGATGTTGTTCATGGCGCGGCAGATATAGACGAAGTGTTCGAAGAACTTACTGGCCACGTCTTCGTAGGCCCGATTGTCGCGGGCTAGCTCCAGCGCGATCGTCAGCATGTTGAGGCAGTACATGCCCATCCAACTGGTGGCATCCGACTGTTCAATGTGGCCGCCGGTCGGCAAGGGCGCGCTGCGATCGAACACCCCGATGTTGTCAAGACCGAGGAAGCCGCCTTGGAAGATGTTCTTACCCTCGGCATCCTTGCGATTGATCCACCAGGTAAAATTCAACAGGAGTTTGTGGAAGACCCGCTCCAAGAACCGGCGATCGCCGACGCCGGTGCGTTTCTTGTCGATCTTGTAAATGCGCCAGGCGGCCCAGGCATGGACCGGAGGATTCACGTCGCCAAACGCCCATTCGTAGGCCGGAATCTGTCCGTTCGGATGCATGTACCACTCACGCAGCATGAGCACGAGTTGTTCCTTGGCAAAGGTCGAATCGACGAGTGCGAGCGGGATACAGTGGAACGCAAGGTCCCAGGCCGCATACCAGGGATATTCCCATGTATCCGGCATCGAGATGACGTCGGCGTTATAGAGGTGCGTCCAGTCAGAGTTGCGGCCGTGGAGACGCTCGCGCGGCGGCTCCGGCATGCTCGGATCGCCTTTGAGCCATCGATTCACGTCGTAGTGATAGAATTGCTTACTCCACAGCATTCCAGCAAAGGCTTGCCGCTGCACGCGTCGCGCATCTTCCGACAGATTGCTTGGTGCAAGGCTGTCATAGAACTCATTCGCTTCCTTTATGCGTGTTGTAAAGACGGCATCGAAGTCCTGCGTGGCCAATTCCTGAATCCGCTCCTCATTGGTGAATCGAAGCGTGATCGTCCTCGTCTCGCCCGGTGCAAGCGACAGCACATACTGGGCCGCTGCCTTCGTCCCCACATGGTCCGGGTTGACCGCGTCCTTCTCGCCCTGCACGACATACTCGTGAAAGCTGTCTTTTACATACCGGGCGCCATCGTGGTCACCATAGAGGCGACGGCTGTTGGTGTCGTTTTCGGTGAAGAGCAGGGTCGGCTGACCGTCGCAGAGAAGGCGGCGGAGGCCGTAGTACTCATGCTGCGTCTCGATGACGCTCCGCTGGTCCGTCGACGCTCCTTGCTTGAAACGGGGGCGGCGAATGTCCGATCCCCAGGACCAGGTGTTGCGATACCAGATCGTCGGCAACACCGTGAGTTGAGCCGGCTCGGGGCCACGATTGATGACCTGAATACGGATGCAGAGATCTTCGGGGGTCGCCTTGGCATACTCCACAAAGACGTCAAAATACCGGTTCTCGTCGAAGACGCCGCTGTCGATCAATTCAAACTCAGGATCCTGGCGCCCTCGTCGACGATTCTCCTCGAGCAGCCGGGTATAGGGAAACACGGCCTGCGGATACTTGTATAGATACTTCATGTAGGAATGTGTCGGCGTCGAATCGAGATAGAAATAACATTCCTTCGCATCTTCGCCGTGATTGCCTTCGTTGCCGGTGAGCCCGAAGATTCGTTCTTTCAAAATCGGGTCGCGCCCATTCCACAAGGCCACCGCGAAACAGATCAATTGATGGCGATCGCAGATGCCGCCGAGGCCATCCTCGTTCCAGCGATAGGCACGGGATCTCGCATGGTCGTGGGGGAAGGCTTCCCACGCCGTGCTGTAAGCGCTGTAGTCCTCGCGCACCGTTCCCCAAGCCCGTTCGCTCAGATAGGGGCCCCATCGCTTCCAGTGACGCTGACGTTGCGCGTCCTCCTCCAGGCGCTGCTGTTCTGCCAGAATCGGCGGGTGAGAGGCGGACGCGGTCTGACGAGGAGAGGGCATACGATTCCTTCGGTAGAAACGCGACACAACAAGAGTCGGCCTGCTATGGAAAGTCTTACAGCAAGCTAGTACTGATCCCCTACTGTGGTCAAGCGAAGACGAGAGATCGACGAGCCACCGTGATAAACAGGGTCCGCCCATCCTCTCCCCATGCGACGTTGGGGGTGGGTCGCCCGGTCTCGATCGTGCCGAGGAGCGTGCCGTCTGACACGATTACACTCAGCCCGCCGGGCCGCGCGCCAAAGATGTTGCCCTGCCGATCGGCCTTGAACCCATCCGGTCCGAAGAAGGGATCCTTGCGCCAGCGCGTCGCGTCGAAGACGACGCGGCCGGTTGTCACAGTACCGTCAGGCTCTACATCATAGGCCAGCCAGGC
>JBDTPK010000242.1:0-5009 GCA_039932735.1 Nitrospirota bacterium | reverse complement strand
TTTTTTTCAGCAGCCTGCGAACCAGCGCTGTGCTACGATGCGGCACATGAAACGCTGGTCCCTCCTGCTACTCATGCTCATCGGCCTGTTGAGCCTTTCCGAAGAGACTCACGCGCAGCCCATGGACGATTCACCTGCCACGACGGAACAGTCTTGTAGTTTCGGCATGGCGAAGGGGGAGGCTTCGCAGAACTGTCATGTCCCCTTCCCCACGGGCTGTCTCGTGGCCGCTATCCCCGGAACCGACAAGCCCTGGACAACCATCTCCAAGGGTGGAAATACATTCTGCCGATTCGACGAGAAGGCCACAGACTGGAAAAACAAGATCACCGGCTCCTGCACCCGCTGCAAATCCGACCATTGTTCGGCCCAGTTTAGCGTCCGCTTTGACTGTTCCCAACAATCGAATTAGCAGGATGCTGAAAAAGAATGGAGTGGGTAGCCTGGATGGTCCTTTTCGCTCGCAGAGTGCGAACGATCAGAATGTGCTCACTCGATGCGCGCGGTTTTGGACCAGTCCAGGCCACCCTGTTGAAAGCGCGTCATACACTACTGCGGCCTTGCTGAACGAACTTTTTGAGCACCCTGGGTGGTCTTTTCCTGTTGTCCCAAACGTCACAACCCGTGAACTTCTCGCGAGCCCACATAGGTTTCCACAGGCTCCTAACCATGTCTCTTACTGAGTCGATCAAAGCAGAAGCTCGAGCCTTGGGGTTCGACGCTGTCGGCATCAGCCGAGTCACCGATAGTGGGCCATCTTCAGCCATCGGTCTTCAGTCTGACTCCTCCCCTCCAGGCCCCGCACCCCCCTTACCTCATCACTTGCTTAGCCGTCTCACCGACTGGCTCCAGCGGGGCTACCACGGCACCATGGCCTGGATGACTCGCGACCCATCTCGTCGAAGCGATCCACGCCTGGTACTACCGGGATGCCGGTCGATGGTGTCGGTCGGGATGAACTACTACACGGACAATCGTGCGAACGAGCAGCCTGGAATGGGACGCATCGCTCGTTACGCCTGGGGGAAGGATTACCACAAAGTGATGAGCCAGCGGCTCACGCAACTCGAAGCGAAGATCGCAGCCCTCGCACCAGGCGTCACCACCAAAAACTACGTCGATACCGGCCCAATCATGGAAAAGGCCTGGGCACAGCAGGCCGGTCTCGGCTGGATCGGGAAACATTCTAATCTCGTCTCGGCCGACAGTGGATCTTGGCTCCTGCTCGGTGAAATTCTGACAACCCTAGATCTGACTCCTGATGAACCGGCCACAGATCTCTGCGGAAGCTGCACCCTCTGTATCCAGGCTTGTCCCACCGGCGCCATCGTCGAGCCCTATGTCGTCGATGCCCGCCTCTGCATCTCCTACGTAACCATCGAACTACGCGGCGGACGCGAAACCATCTCCGACGAGCTCGCCTCTCAGATGGGCAATCGCATCTTCGGCTGCGACGATTGCCTGGATGTCTGTCCCTTTAATCTTCGATCAGAAGCGACGAATGAACCAGCCGTTGCCCCCACCCCCTTGACCCTCGCTCCCAACCTCCAGATTCTGGCTCAGATTAGCCAAGAAGATTTTTCAACCACGTTCAAGGAGAGTCCCCTCAAGCGAGCCAAACTAAGCGGCCTGCTTCGCAATGTAGGAATTGCACAAGAGAACCAACAGCGACAGACAGGGAGCCGGACTTCTTAACCCCCCTTTTTTCTTGGGAGAAAGAGGAGTAGGCTGTTTCTATACTTGATGGTCGTTTGCAGGGAGGTTTGAACAAGGAACGCCCCTATGCATCTTCCGGCCCTGCTGCTCATCTCGACCGACTCACACACCAGACCATTGCTTGAACAAGCCCTCGACGACCGACAGGCTGCCATCCTTACCGCTGGAACAACCGAAGAGGGTCTGCGCATCCTGAAAGACCAAGCCGACCTCGCACTCGTTGTGTGTGACGAGAGCCAGGGACGGATTGCGAGCCAAGTGATCCTGTCTCAGGCTAGACGCATTGCTCAGCACCTCCCCGTGATCATCCTCGGAACAGACGGATCGGCCAAAGCCGCAGTCGAAGCGTTACACCGTGGGGCCGCCAACTATCTCGCACAACCAGTCACCGCGAAGGATCTCCAGACTGCTATCCACAAGACCCACGTCTTCGAGGCGCCAGAGCCCCCCGCACAGACCAAGCGGCCCTCAGCCTTCGATCAGATCATTAGCCGATCGCCACAGATGGAACTGCTGAAACATCTGGCAGTCGAAGTGTCCCAAACCGATGCGACGACCATCCTTATCACCGGCGAAAGCGGCACCGGCAAAGAACTCTTTGCCCAGGGGATCCATGCCGCCGGCCCCCGATCCAAGGGCCCTTTTGTGGCGCTCAATTGCGCCGGCATTCCCGAGCACCTCCTCGAATCAGAATTGTTCGGCCATCAGCGCGGCGCCTTTACCGATGCCAAGCAAGCCAAACTCGGTCGATTCCAACTCGCAGAGGGCGGCACCCTCTTCCTCGACGAAATCGGTGAGATGAGTCCTTCCGCGCAAGCGAAACTCTTGCGCGTCCTGGAGAATCACCAAGTCGATCCACTGGGCGACATACACAGCATCCACCTCGACATTCGCGTGATCGCGGCCACCAATGAAGATTTGCCGGCGCAGATCAAAGCCGGGCGATTCCGCCTAGACCTCTACTATCGGCTCAATGTCTACCAGCTGCGCATTCCGCCGCTCCGCGAACGGCCCGAAGATATCGAGCCAATTCTGACATCCTTCTTGGAAACCGCCCGCCGAAACCGTGGCTGCCGCATCAAAGGCATCGCCCCAGCCGCGTTGACTATCTTGCAGACCCACGACTGGCCCGGCAACGCCCGGGAACTGCACAACGTAGTCGAAGGGCTCACCATCACATGTAAGGACGAGATGATCCAGCCGGACCATCTCCCTACATCTGTGCGAAGCTCTGGATTGGGGAGATCAAGCGGGGAGGTCGAAAAGATGTCGCTTCTGGCCTTTGGCCTCTCGGCTCAGGAGATGGAAAAGAAACTGTTAAAGGAAGCGCTGCAACGCACTGACGGCAACATTTCCGAAGCCAGCAGGCTCCTCAAAATTACCCGCAATACGCTCCGGTATCGCATGGCAAAATACCATCTCTAGTCGGATGCTGAAACAAGCCCCCAATTTCGTTCTCGGCTCCACACAATCCTCAACGTACCCCAAAGGGTACGCATCCGGTTCTGTCTCCCCTGCGGCCTCGCTAGGGAGAAGGCTCGCCCATGGGTAAAGAGGCTGTCTTGGCAGACGCAGGGTGGGAGGGTGAAATATCCCCCGGGGTTGGACGAATAAGAAGTCTGACCTGTTTGAACATCCTCATCAGAACATTTTGACTTCAGCACGCGTACTGACCGCCAGAAAAGTCAGCCATAGCCCACAGCCAAACGCATGGTAGATTCTCGTCCACACATGCGCAGAGCGGCTCTATGGTATCAAGTCAAGCAACAACCCCACGACACACCTGTCTGTGTTTACAAGAGTTGAGACAACTGACAAAATAGACATGTTTAGCCCAAAGATGCGTTCAATGACGATGCGCGCTTCTGCCTGGGCTACGTCCGCGTGATTTCAGGGTAGTCCTATGGCCAGGAACAGCCATGAAATGAACCATCGTGATCGACAGATCCTTTGCGGATTATTCCTTTCCAAGTTCGATCAGGAGGGTCTGGCGTACCTTGGGTTCGAAGGATTCACCGAGGCATTCAATACCCTCGGATACAGTCTGCAGGCGCGGCCAGCATCCATAAAGAACTACCGCGATGAATTTGACCCTTACTTCCCAAACCCCAGAAAAGGGTGGCATAAGCGTCCCTTGCGAGCGCATTGCCAACACGTGCTGAATGCGTACAAAGACGCTGACGTTGAGCGAATCGGCGAACTAATCAAAGATTTCTTGATGCCCATCAGAGAGGTAGAGTCTATACCAGAAGTCAAACGGGTCTTGAACATTCACGATGCAGATACTTCCTCCTCATTTGCCAAGAGGCTCATTACAGGAAAGGCCGCAGAACAGTACTTTGCGACAAATTACTCCGCGATGCAGGAATTCTCAGGTCTGACGCTGACCAATACCACCGGTTGGGGGTGCGGTTTCGACTTCAAACTTGCGCATCCAGGCGGCGAGCCATTCTGCGCTGTCGAGGTCAAAGGACTGCGCACAAGGTGCGGGCAAATTCAGTTGACGGAGCTTGAACACGATATGGCGGAGGCACTTCGCGAGAGGTACTTCCTAGTGCTTGTCCGCAATTTCGCGGAGGAACCTTTCCACACGGTGATCAACAATCCGACGGATTGTGCGATCAAGTTTACGAAGGTCGAACGAAAGGAGATACGACTCTCATGGACCACAAACGTCGGCGAATGATCGAGGGGCGCTTATATCTATTCTCGCTACCAAGCGGTGCAGACAAGACAGCAATTTCGCTAGCTATTACGAAAGCCCTTGAGACAACAAAATGTGGTCGCGTGCTAGGTTCCGGCACATCAATTACGAACGATGCCACAGTTGCCATTGAGATCGGCGCATATGACCGCGATGCGGCCAATGATGCAATATCACGCGTATGCAAAAGACGGAAATGCCAAGACTTCGAGATTGCATGGGATTAGCTAGATAGCATCAAACGCACAGTAAGCATGGCGTATACGCCTTCTACGATTATGATGGCGAGCCGATATACGTCGGTCAAACCGAAGAGAAACTAAGTGGTCGCATCAGCAGGCACCTGACGAATCAAAGAACTGATGCTGTAGCCATGAACGTCCTTGACCCCTTCGAGGTGGCCTACATCGAAGTGTGGCCACTCGATAATTTTTCTGGCAAAATACCAAGAACAGGTATGAAGGCACTCTTGGACCAGGCAGAATACACGGTCTTCCAGAAGGTATTGCGAGAGTCTACCCTTGGTGCCGTCCTTAATGAGAAAGAGATGGTCTCGAAAAGCGAAATTAAATTACCGCAATCGTTCAAG
>JBDTPK010000241.1:0-5014 GCA_039932735.1 Nitrospirota bacterium | reverse complement strand
ATAGGCCTAATATCCCGTTGACAACACGGGAGGGTCAGCGATACGATTATTCCTCGAAGCTAGGGGAGCCACACGGCTGAGAGTCCACCGAAACGGACGACCCTCAGAACCTGACCTGGGTAATACCAGCGTAGGGAAGCGAGAACAACCGCACAATGTTGGTCTCTCTGCCGCACCCCCTGTGTTATTGGTGCGGTTTTTTTATTGGGAAACAGCACGATCATCTGCGAAATATACGCGATGACCTGACGACTGAGCGCGGACAGCACCCTGAAGAAAGGATTTTCTCATGAGTGACCATACAATAGGCAATGGATCTGCCACTGGAAACGGACACACGTCCGCCGGATCAGCCTTGACGACCACGCCCTTCCCCTCCTCGCGCAAAGTGTATGTACAGGGAAAACAGGTCGGCGTGCGGGTCCCGATGAGAGAAATCAGTCTGACTGCCACCAAGTCGATGAACGGGGGCGCACCCATCGCCAATGAGCCGATCACGATCTACGATACCTCCGGTCCCTATACAGACCCGGCCGTCACAATCGACGCAAAGGCTGGCTTGGCGCCCTATCGTAGGGATTGGGTGCTCGGCAGGAACGATGTCGATCAACTTGCGGATATTTCCTCACAGTATGGTCGCCTGCGCGCGACCGACCCCAAGCTGGACGCACTCCGGTTTCAACACATTCGCAAGCCGCTGCGAGCCAAACCCGGCATGAACGTGACCCAGATCCACTACGCTCGACAAGGCATCGTCACACCGGAAATGGAATTCATTGCGATCCGGGAAAACCAATCCCGGGAAGTGGCGCGCGAACTGGACTCACGGAACGGACACGGCGGCGGAGTCACACAACACCAGGGGCAGTCGTGGGGTGCCAGCATCCCTTCCGTCATCACACCGGAATTTGTCCGCGACGAAGTCGCCCGCGGCCGCGCGATCATCCCGGCCAACATCAACCATCCGGAGAGCGAGCCGATGATCATCGGCCGCAACTTCCTGGTGAAGATCAACTCCAACATCGGCAACTCTGCAGTCGCCTCCTCCATCGAAGAAGAAGTAGAAAAGATGATCTGGTCCATTCGATGGGGCGCCGACACCGTGATGGACCTCTCCACCGGTAAGAACATCCACGAGACCCGCGAATGGATCGTCCGCAATTCGCCTGTGCCGATCGGCACCGTGCCGATCTACCAGGCGCTCGAAAAAGTCGGAGGCAAAGCCGAAGACCTGACCTGGGAGATCTATCGCGACACATTGATTGAGCAGGCCGAGCAAGGCGTGGACTATTTCACCATCCACGCTGGTGTACGCTTGGCCTATGTGCCGATGACCGCAAAACGCATGACCGGCATCGTGTCCCGCGGCGGAGCGATCCATGCGAAGTGGTGTTTGGCTCATCATCAAGAAAACTTCACCTACACACACTTTGTAGAGATCTGCGAGATCATGAAGGCCTACGACGTGTCATTCAGTTTGGGCGACGGGTTGCGCCCAGGCTCCATCGCCGATGCCAACGATGAGGCACAATTCGCCGAGCTGGACACCTTGGGAGAACTCACCAAGATTGCCTGGCGCCACGATGTGCAGGTCATGATTGAAGGACCGGGGCACGTGCCCATGCACATGATTCAGGTCAACATGGAAAAACAATTGAAGGCCTGCCAGGAAGCGCCCTTCTATACATTGGGACCGCTCACCACCGACATTGCACCGGGGTACGACCACATCACCTCCGGCATCGGCGCAGCCATGATCGGATGGTTCGGCTGTGCGATGCTCTGCTACGTGACACCCAAGGAACATCTGGGCCTCCCCGACCGTGAAGATGTAAAGACCGGGGTCATTACCTACAAGATCGCCGCCCACGCAGCGGACCTCGCCAAGGGCCACCCAGGCGCGCAGATTAGAGATAACGCGCTTTCCAAAGCCCGATTCGAATTTCGCTGGGAAGACCAGTTCAATCTGTCGCTCGATCCGGACACCGCAAAACTCTTCCATGACGAGACCTTGCCGGACAATGCCGCCAAAGTCTCGCACTTCTGCTCAATGTGCGGCCCTCATTTCTGCTCAATGAAGATCACGCAGGATGTCCGCGACTATGCCGCACAATTACAGGTGGATGAACAGACAGCGATTCAGATCGGCATGAAAGAAAAATCGGAAGAGTTTAAAAAGACCGGCTCCGAGATCTATCGATAAGGCACGCGAGGATGCTCAGAACGGTTACCCTAACAAGGCACGAGGCGAATCGAAACATGAGGCGTACCCTCTGGGGTACGTTGAGGATTTCGATGAGCCGAGAACGAAGTTGGGAGCCGTTTCTAGCATCCGCTGAACGGAGAGCAGACCATGAGTAAACCGCGACCAGCACCGTTGCGTGAGCGAGATATCACACGTCATATCGCGCGTGAATACTACAAAGAGTTCGATCAACTGATCGAGAGCGATGTGATCATTGTCGGCGCCGGCCCTTCCGGGTTGATCTGCGCCCACGATCTGGCTGTCATGGGATTTCGGACGGTCATCGTCGAACAAAGCCTTGCCCTTGGCGGCGGCTTTTGGTCGGGCGGCTACCTGATGAACAAGGCGACGATCTGCGAACCGGCCAATGAAATTCTCGAAGAAATCGGTGTGCCCTGCAAAAAGATCACGGAATGTGAGGGCATGTATATGGTCGATCCTCCACACGCCACCGGTGCACTGATTGCTGCGGCTTACAGAGGCGGCGCCAGGATCCTGAACCTCACAAGAGTCCTCGACTTGGTGCTTCGTCACGACGGCGTGCTCGAAGGGGTGGTGGTCAACAACACGACGGCCGAAATGGCCGGCCATGACATGATCCACGTGGACCCCATCGCCCTCGAAAGCAAGATCGTGGTAGATGCGACGGGCCACGATGCCGTCGTCGTGGAACTCTTGCACAAACGCAATCTCTACAAAGCCGTGCCCGGCAACGGCGGTATGTGGGTGTCCCGGTCCGAAGAAGAAGTGATGGACCGAACCGGCGAGGTCTACCCCAACTGTTTCGTGATCGGATTGGCCGTCGCGGCAGTCTACGGTACCCCGCGCATGGGACCGGCGTTCGGCTCAATGTTGCTCTCGGGGCGCTACGGCGCGGAGCTGATTAAGAAGAAACTGAAACAGGAGTAAGCGTTCAATGGCCATCAGTCAATGGTTAGAAGTGCGGATGGAAGACCACCGTAAACTCATGACCACTGACTGTTGACGAATGGCGCGCGTTGGTACGGACATGGATATACAGGATTTTCTCAGGCAAGGCGACGGCCACGAAGAAGATAAACGCGAGGCGTGGCAACTCTTCACACAGGCCTATGAATGCCAGATGAAGCGCGAGCTGGAAGAGGCCGTAACACTCTATAAGCAATCGATTGAGACGCATCCGACTGCCGAGGCCTACACCTTCCTTGGTTGGACCTACAGCTTCATGGGACGGCTCGACGATGCGATCGAGGAATGTCACAAAGCGATCGAGCAGGACCCAGATTTTGGCAACCCCTATAATGACATCGGGGCCTATCTGATCGAAAAGGGCGAACTTGATGAAGCGATGATCTGGTTTCAGAAGGCCCTGCAGGCAAGACGCTATGAAAGCCCGGCCTTCCCCCATCTCAACCTGGGTCGAGTCTATGAGCGCAAAGGCGAATGGACCGAAGCTATCGATTCCTACAAGAAAGCCCTGGTCCTCAATCCCAGTTACGACTTGGCCAAAAAAGCATTGGGACGATTGATCAGTTCACTCAACTAAACTAGTGTGTTTGATCTACCCGGTTTGTCTCGACTTGGGCAATATAGTTGATCCGTACTATTCTCCTCGTAAACCAAAGAACGAGAGAAGCCACATGAACAAAACTGACCAGACAGACCAGAAATCCGTGCTCGTGGGAGTAACGGATATTTTCTTTTACACCAAAGTCCGCGACGCCCTGATGGCGAATGGCTACCAGTTCGAGCGGGCTCGCACACAACAGGACATCGTCGAAAAAACATCGGCCGCAATCCCATCCGCATTTATTTTGGACATGAACGATGAAAGGCTCAACGCCTTTCAAGCCCTGGAAACGCTTGCAGCCGACGCGCGATTGAAGACCATTCCCATCCTCGCTTTCGCCAATCACGAAGAGGTCGATACGTTTCACCGAGCCAAAGCGCTGGGCGTGACCAAGATCGTCTCGCGCAATGAGTTTTCTTCACGTTTGAAAGATCTGGTCGAGGAGGTTGCAGGGAACCACGCATGAAACAGTCTCGCCTTCACGAACATCACACGAAGCTTGGCGCAACCTTTGAGGAGGTCGCCGGGTGGGACATGCCCGCTCACTATGGCAAGTGGGTCGAGGAATATCAGGCCGTGCGCCAGGCAGTCGGACTCTCAGACCTGTCGCACCGAGGCAAGAGCCGCGTCACCGGCGACGATCGCGTGAAATGGTTACAGAGCCTTATCAGCAACGATATCCTCCCGCTCCAACCTGGACAGGGATGCTATTCCAGCTTCCTTACACATAAGGGCAAGATGCTCGGTTACTTTCGAGTCTATACCCTGCCCGACAGTGTATGGGTGGAAGATGTCGGCGAAGTCGGCGACGCCACTTTCCTCGCCCTCCGAAAGTTTCTTCTCTACGGCATCAAAGCGAAGATCGAGAACTGTGCGGAGTCCTGGGGTCTCTTGCTTGTCAGTGGGCCCAAGGCCTGTGCGACTGTCAGCGCCGCCTTCGGCGTTGAAATGAGCGACCTCAAGCCGGTGAGCGCTATCACCGCCAAAATCGGCGGCCAGACCGCGCTCGTCCTACGTACAGAAGAAACCGGAGAGTCTGACCTCGAAGTATTACTGCCCGCAGATGTCCTGCACACAGCCTGGGAAAGGCTCATGGAGGCCGGTGCGACCTACAGTATCAGAGCGATCGGCGGTCATGCTCGTGAGACCCTCCGCATCGAAGCAGGGCTGCCAAAGGCTGGGCCGGACCTCAACGAAGAGATCGTCCCACCGGAAGCGAA
>JBDTPK010000240.1:0-5030 GCA_039932735.1 Nitrospirota bacterium | reverse complement strand
CGGAACCGTGATAAATTCCGGGATGGCGATCCGATGATAATGCAGGATCTTCTTCGCCAGCGGCTTGTCCCGTGCCAGCATCAAGCCGCGCGGGTTGCTGCCAGTGTAGGGCACCCCCAACAGCTCCAAATACGACACCACGTTTTGATCGTAAATCGTCACTCCGCTGAACTCCTCCAAGAGATTGAAGACGATGTGCGGTTTCCCGTCATCGACAGCATGTCGAATTACGAGCAAATCGTCGTGCACGCCGACCACGAGCACGTCATGTCCCAACTGACGGAGTCCCGTCACGACATCGTATTCCGTCTTCCATTCCATCGCTGCCAGATCTACCCCTTCCACCGAATCCGGAGGGACCAGATTGGCATGCACCAGCACCATGACACGGCGTTTTCTCGTCATAGCGCCACCCGATGCCGCCCGCTGTGGAGATAGTTCATCGTCTGCAACGTCAACAACACCGTAAACTCCAGCCTCACCTGATCTTCCGGCCCTGTTACATGGAGATCGAGCTCACGGCAGCGCCGCATCATGTCGTCCAGCAGTCGGTCGATCGTGTATTGATATTCACCGGTCCACTTCGCCACGTGCCGACGGATCTGCTTGCGAAGACGATTAATAAAACCTGCCGCAGTCGGATGCGTCTTGAAGGCAGCCTGGTCGGA
Source organism: Nitrospirota bacterium (assembly GCA_039932735.1). GTDB lineage: Bacteria > Nitrospirota > Nitrospiria > Nitrospirales > Nitrospiraceae > Palsa-1315. The sequence goes on along the minus strand of JBDTPK010000240.1, from coordinate 4,362 downwards.
GAAGAGGCGGCGTAGATCACGATCGTAAAAAGTCGGATGGTCTACACCGAATCGCTTGCGTTTCTCGTGATAATACTCCCGCAGTGTCTTCCGGAGTCGAGAGATCGGATCCACGTGCTCTTTCGTGCTCACCGCCGGGCGAGCGCCGGCCAGACTCGTCATCAAAGCGTCCACGTACTCGAGCTTCTTCAGCGCCGGCCAATCCGCATAGCGTTCTCGCCACTGAGATTGCGGAGTCAGCCAGACGGCGAAGGTTTCGGCGAAATCCTCATCGGGATGGCTCTGTGCATACCACATGTCGAGATGCAGCACGTAGCTCTTGCTGTACGGTTTGGGCGTGTAATATTTCGGATAGGACTGGGTCGATCGGCCGAAGACCGCCTGGCGATCCCGCCGACGTCGCAAGCGATAGGCGTTCTCCAACGCATGCCCGGCTTCGTGCCGGAGAATGCGGAGACATGCGTCCGGTGTTCCCCCTTCCACTTCTAACATTTGACCGAGCTCCAATCGGGCCAGCCGAGGATGGGCCAAATAAAACGGCACGGCGATGCCCGGCACTCCGTCGGGAGAAAACCATTCACTGGACAGCCAGAAGTGGGGGCGGAAGATAAGGCCTCGCGCTGCCAACTCGTCGTTGAGCTGATCAATGTGCCCCGCGATTTGGCTCCCTTCCACAGTCAACTGGAGATCGCAGAGCCGCAGGTCGAGCAGTTTCTCATCCGGCCAGTCAGCCCATTCCGCACACCTGGACTGAGACGCCTTAAGGCTTTCATCAAACGATTCGAATCCTCCCATATCCAACCCTCTAGACGAACCCCTGGCGCCGAATCTAATGGGACGCGGCCCCGGCCTGCGGCCATTGCGCCGTATAGAGTGGGGGCGGCGTCCCCTTTTTAGGCTCACCCCAGTAGATGGTGTGATGCGGGAATGGAATCTCGATCCCCTTGGCATCGAACGTAATCTTGATCCGCCGATTCATCTCCCGGCCAATACGCCATTGCTTGATCGGCTCGGTCTTGATACGGCACTTGATGATCACGGCGGAATCGGCAAACTGATCGACGCCGAGCATCTCCAACGGCTCGAGGATGTCGGCTCCGAACGCAGGATCCGCCTGTAATTCGGCGGCAATCTCCTTCAACACGGCCATGACTTCGTCCACGCTCTCCCGATAGGCCACGCCGACCTCGAAGAGATAGTACGAATAGAGCTTCGTCATATTCTTCACCTTGTCGATGACGCCGTTTGGTACCACGTGCACATTCCCGGAAAGGTCGCGCAGGGTAATGGTGCGGAGCTTGACCTCCTCGACTACGCCTCCCACGCCCGCGATTTCGACGACATCACCGACACGGATGGATTCTTCCAAAAGGATGAAGAAGCCTGAGATCACGTCTTTTACCAGGCTCTGCCCGCCAAAGCCGATGGCCAATCCGCCCAGGCCGGCCGCTGCCAGCAACGGTTTCAGATCGACCCCGACCTCCGACAAGACCATCATCCCTCCGACGACCACTACCATGATGCGCGTCACATCTCTGATGATATGCGACAAGGTATCGGCTCGCTTCAATTGAGCCGAAGTCTGGAGCGTCCCTTCGTACAATCGACGGAAGCGGACGACTGCCCGTTTCAACAGAGCAAGCAGCAGCACCATTCCGACGACAATCAGCACGATGCGCAGGCCCGAGGTCGAAAACCACTCGAATGAACGTTCTGAAAATTCTGTAAAATACGATGCGGTCATGCCTCACCTCCCATAATATCGAATCCCTGTTTCTGGACGCCCCCGGCTGTATGAGGCTCACTTTGAGCTAACTCGTCACGAAGATCGCTGCAGCATGGGCCGAAATGGCCATCGACGTTCCTTGGGAAGACACAACAAGGTGCGTTGGCATCGCATCCTGTCCGGTCCCCCCAAATTCCTTGGTCATGGAGTCGAGACAACGTTGCCAGCTGCCCGTCGGCTCGCACAACGCGATCGTAACCGGCGACTTGTTGAATCCCAAGATCAGCAGCGAATGCTTCCCCTTATTTGCCCAACGGTGGATCACGAGCACATTCTCTTGCTCGAAGACCCAGACCTTGTGAGCCTGTGCCTGTGCATCCCCGGCACCCAATGACGGGATGGTCTTCCTGAGTTGAATGAGTCGACTGGTCCAACTGAGTAACCCCGCCTGGCGCTCATCAAGTCGCTCATGGTTGATCCTGGATCGCTCGAAGGAGGCCCGGTCTTGCGGATCGGGGATGTCCTCGGCCCTCCAGCCGAAATGGGCAAATTCCCTCCTCCGACCCTGCCTGACAGCTTCTATGAGCGCCGGATCGCCGTGCTCGATGAAGTATTGAAACGGCACGGTCTCGCCATATTCCTCGCCCATGAACAGGAGCGGAATGTTGGGCGAGAGCAAGACGAGGGCGCGAGCCACCTTGAGGGTATCGAACGGGAGTTGCGTACTCAAACGGTCCCCGATCGCCCGGTTGCCGATCTGGTCGTGGTTTTGCGAAAAGACCACGAGCTGTCCGGGAGACACCTGTTGCGATGGACTTCCATGCCGCCGGCGTCGGTGCCCAGAGTACTGTCCGCTGTAAACAAACCCGGCACGCACGGCCGTGCCAAGGTCTTGTAGTCCGTGGAAGTCCTCGTAATAACCGCGCGACTCGCCTGTCAGCACCACGCGCAGAGCATGGTGAAAATCGTCGTTCCACTGTCCGTCAAGCCCATAGCCCCCGATGCTCGACGGCTCAATAATTCGCGTATCGTTCAAGTCGCTTTCCGCAATGACGAACACTTGCCGCGTAAGCTTAGTCGCCTCAATCTGTACCGACGTGGCCAGTTCCTTCAGAATGTGCGTGGCGCTGAAGTCGAAGATGCCATGAATCGCATCCAGCCGCAGTGCATCGATGTGATACTCCGTCACCCAATAGAGCGCGTTGCTGACAATGTAATGCCGGACGGCATCGCTGTCGGCTCCGTCGTAGTTGATCGCAGAGCCCCATGGGGTCTTATATCGGTCTGTGAAGTAGGGACCGAACTCGCTGAGATAATTTCCTTCGGGCCCCAGGTGGTTATAGACAACGTCCAAGACGACGGCAATCCCTATCGCATGACAAGCATCCACCAGCCGCTTCAATCCATCCATCCCGCCATATGTAGATTGCGGCGCAAAGGGATACACGCCGTCGTAGCCCCAGTTGCGCCCTCCTGGGAACTGCGCGATCGGCATGAGTTCGATGGCCGTGATGCCCACCGTCTCTTTGAGATACGACAAATGGGGAACAATCGCCTCGAACGTCCCTTCGCGCGTAAAGGTTCCCACATGCAACTCATAAATGATGAAATCGCTTAGTGGAATCCCACGCCACGTTGTATCCGCCCAGTGGAAGGAGTCTGGATCGACGACAGCTGAGGGGCCATGGACTCCTTCAGGCTGAAAACGGGAGGCAGGATCCGGTCTGGCTTTCTTTCCATCAAGGAGATACCGGTAGCGCGCGCGCGGACCGACTCCCTCGACCGTGGCCTCAAAATATCCCTTCGGCAAGGGTTGCATCGGAATGGCCATCCGATCTTGATCTACCAACTCTACCGCAACTGTGTTGGCCAACGGCGCCCACACAGTAAACCGCACCCGATCAGCCTCGATCATCCGAGCCCCGAGATCCAACTGCCACGCTTTGTCCATTGCCACCTCCCCTTCTTTGCTCCACCTTACTCATGGCTTACTCCTTAAACAAGCCGTAAGTAGGAAGATAAAACCACTCGCATGGGTCCGCAGACAACCGTATGAGCGAGGAGATGAAAACATGGACCGAGATCCTGTGAGAATTCCCTCTCAACCACTGCTGGCTTGGGCGGAAGATATCGATGAACGGCTGATCTATACTGCCGTCCTGATCTTCTTCTTGCTCGCAGCCGTACGCATTGGTGAATGGACGGCGTAGCGCGCCGTGTCGGACGAGCATTGGCGCTGTACTATTCGCACGCTCATCCTCTATAACGCTGCCGGCATGTTCTTGTTCACGGGACGCGGCATTTTGGCGCAACGGCTCCAGAGACTGTTGCTCGTGCTGGGAGCCACGGGTGCTGGGTTGGCGATCGCACTCGCGCGGGTCATCGTCAGTATGGCAGGATGGGCGCCGATCATCTCGTCGAAACTGTATAAAGTCGGCGATCGGGTGCAACTCGGCAGAGTCATCAGTGATGCGACGGATCTGGGAATCATCAGGACCTCACTGCTGGAGATCGGCAATTGGCTCCAAGCCGATCAGATGACCGGCCGGGTGGTCGCCGTATCCAACGCCGCTGTCTTTAACAGGATGCTGAAAAAGTCCGCCAGCGGCGTTCTCGCATCGCTCAGAGGCTCAACG
>JBDTPK010000239.1:0-5037 GCA_039932735.1 Nitrospirota bacterium | reverse complement strand
TATTCCGAGTACGAAAAGGTTTGTTCCACGGCCCCAGGCTGTGTATCTTGTGCAGTAAGCGAGGGTTCATCGCGCACTGTTGGACAGAGACATCATGACACTCAAAGTTAACGGACTGGTATCCAGCCGCACAGCCGTCGGTTCCGCGGCCACGATGGTTTCTTTCTTTCACCCAATCATCATGAATCAGATATCGACAACGTGGACGCCGGCCTAACCCTCTCCATTGCTCTGGCAGCCGGTGTCCTAGCGCAGTCGCTTGCCCGCCATCTCCATATCCCGAGCACCATACTCCTTCTCCCCCTAGGCGTAGCATTGGGCCCCGAATTACTCGGATGGGTCCATCCCGAGTCCATGGGCCAGGGACTGTTCGGCCTGGTCGATTTTGCGATAGCAATCATTCTGTTTGAGGGGGGATTGAATCTCCAGTGGTCGCGTCTTCGTAGGGGAGAAACGCCCATCCGGCGGCTCGTGACCTGGGGCGCCGTGCTGACGCTAGCCGGCGCCAGCCTCGTGACCCATTTTATTCTCGGGTGGTCGATCTCGCATTCGATTCTATTCGGCAGCTTGGTCGTGGTCACCGGGCCGACGGTCGTAGCCCCTCTTGTTCGGGACATGCGCTTACGCCCTCACATGCGGACCATCATCGAGGCCGAGGGCGTGTTGATCGACCCGATTGGCGCCGTGCTGGCGATTCTCGTCTTGAACATCGTGTTGTCGCCTGGCGCCGGAACCCTGGTGAGCGAACTGTCCCTGTTGGGCTTGCGGGTGGGATTCGGCATCGTCGCCGGCACAATCGGCGGGTATGCCATTGGTATGCTCCTGCGCTGGCCTGGCCTCGTACCTCATGGCTACACCAATATCTTTACCCTCGCCATGACGTACGCCCTGTTTCAACTGTCCGATCAGGTGATCCCCCAAAGCGGCATCCTCGCCGTCACCGTCGCAGGCATTCTGGTCGGGAACCTCGGCACGCATGTCGATCGAGATCTGCGGGACTTCAAAGATCAAATGACCATCATGTTGGTCGGATTGTTGTTCATCCTGCTTTCAGCCGACATTCGGTGGAAGGATATCATGGAGTTGGGGCCGGCAGCCTGGTGGGCGGTGGCAGCGCTGATCTTTCTGGTTCGTCCCGCGAGCGTGTTCTTGTCGACAATCAGAGCCGACCTCGCCCTGAAAGAACGGATCTTTCTGGCTTGGGTGGCTCCTCGGGGCATTGTCGCCGCTGCAATCGCGTCGCTGACCGCCGAGGCGATGCGACGGGAACAACTGGAGGGCGGGGACGCCCTTCGAGCGATGGTCTTTATGACAATCGGCGTGACCGTTCTGCATGCAGGTGTCCTCGCTCGACCAATGGCTCAGCTCCTTCAACTTCGACTTCCCAAGCGGGAAACCGTGGCGATCCTTGGCGTTCGCGAGCTGAGCTTGGCCGTGGCTGAAGAACTGAAGAAGGGCGGTACGCCCGTCGTCTTTATCGACTCCAATTCCAAACACTGTCGCCTAGCGGAAGAGGCCGGGCTCCCGGTCATTTTTGGAGATGCCCTGGACGAGCGCATCATGATGCGCGCCCGATTCGATAGTGTCGAGATGGTGGTCGGGTTAACGGAAAACGATCACTTGAACAGTAAGTACATCACGCTCGCTCGCTCGCTGTTCAAAGTTCCAAAGGCATATATCGCCGTGGAAAGCCTGGACGGCCAGGCACCCCCGGCGCATGTTCGCCAAGCCAATGCCGAAGTGCTCTTCGAGGGCCCCCACGATATCGAACGATGGAACGTCCGATTCCGGCAAGGAGGAGTGGAGGTCATGGAGGCCGTCTATACGGAGCAGCCCAAGCCGAGCGTGACGGTCGACGTCAAGCCAGTGGAACCGAAGCTTGCAGCGGGTCGATTCGGCGAACTCTGTATCTTCCTGACCATTCGTGAGGGGAAACGAACAGTCCCCATGTATATGAAATACGTTCCTAAGAAAGGCGATCACGCCTCCGTGGCGTTGCATACGCTTGATCGCGAGAAAGTGTGGGAGGAGTTGCGACAACAGGGTTGGATCCAAAAGCCGTCAGAAGAGCCCCAGCCGGCCCTCGCCAAGTAGCGCCGCCGCGCACGCCGCGATAGGCGACCAGTCGGAATTCAACCTACCGTGCTATCATCAACAGCCTCTGACCTCTTTGTTCTGAGTGCTGAACGGTGAGCGGTGATTTGACCGGGGAAGGCGCACGCGTTTACGTACGCTGCGATGCGACTGGATCTCCCCGCGCCAGGTCTCGACGGGTCCTGGTCCGCCGGCGAGGTCTACGGGGATCCCCTCTCATCTACGAGGAAGCTGGGATCGCGTGACTTGCCCCCTTCTTGTGCCCGATCAGAACGCCGTTGTCAGAGGGCGAAAGAGAAGACCGGTTGTGGAAACCCGTAGTTCGAGGACCACGCGGTCCTGAGCGGGGAAGAACGATGCTGACCCATACTCCGCATCAACCACCGGCTCCAGCCAGGCATAGCGGCGACGCAGTGTGAACAGATCGACTCCTTGAGTGCCACCTAGTGCATGGACGGTGCGCGGCCTCTTACGCTCATCCTCAATCTCACGATAGCGCCCCGCAATACGATCCAGCTCATACACCGTATGCAGGCCGAAAAGGTTTGCCCAGGGTTTCCACTTTAGAATATGCGCGTCGGCATAGACCTCGTCACCGGTTAGCTGGAATATCTTCGACTGTCGGCCCGGGACCTGGACCATCACGCGAAATTGCGAGAGCCCTGTGGGTTCGACGTGAATAATTGCGGCAAGATCCTCGCGTGTGAGGGCCTGATAGCCCTGTAGAGAAAGGTGGAGCGTGAGAAACAACGCGCCGAATGCCAGGCACGCCAGTGCAAAGACAGTGTGCAACGATAGGCGCACAAACCGTCGTCGACGTGCCGAAGCCACACCGGCCAGCAGGAACAGACATCCGAGCACGCCGAACGCTATGGACGTAGCGACAACCCAATCATTCATCAAGCTACCTCGCATTCCATAGAACAGTCTGCATCGACAAGGCCTCACAGTGCCACGAGTAAGTCTAACAGACGGCGGGTAGTTCGCGGACGCTCAAGGCTCGCGGCGACTGCGCGAACGATCCTGCCATAACATTGTCGTCTCGGCCGTTCACAACTGCGATTGCACAAAAAGGACGGATGCCGTCCCTGAAAGGCATACCCGATCTTATCGTACGAGGGATTGCTGTATGCTCAGTTCTGCTTTCGAAAGCGAGCCGTACGTTCCTCGTACAGAGATTTGCGATGGCCGACACCCATGAGAGTGGTCGTGCGTGCCTTGTAGTGGATGACATACACGATTCGAAAGCGACGGACACGAAACTTCGTGAAACGGTCAAGCTCCCGGATCAACGGCACTCCGCACTTCGGAAGGAGCGGGATTTTTTTCAACGTGCGGCGGCGTGCTTCGCGAGGACATCCCATGAGGTATCGCGCGATCCAGGAGCATAACCTGCGCGATCCGATCCGGCTGATGTGCCGGACCCTGGCCGTGTCGGCGGCGGGCTATTACGCGTGGCGCGCACGGTTTAGAGTGCCCGGTCGGCGTCGCCAGGACCATGCTCTCAGCCATCCGGGTGATCCATCGTGAGTCCCGCGAGACCTACGGCAGTCCCCGCATCTGGGACGCCCTGGCTAAACAGGGATACCGCTCTCGACCCTCGGCGATGACTCCCCGGCCGAGTACGAAGCGAGAGCGGCAGGGGCGTAACCAGGTGTTCACTGAATTGGGGGAAGGCCACCTCCACGATAACAAGACTGTACCGGGCGAGTTGTCGATCCACCTTCCTCAAGAGGAGGAATCCAGAAGAGGGGCTAACAGGACCCTGATCACAGTATAGCCAATTTGTTTATGTATGGAACAAAAACCTCGCAATCCGCTATCGTATCCGAAGCGACCTCGTCTACACTCTGCGTAGAAAATGGCTTGACCTATCTGGAAACTGTTTGCGACAAGAGGGACTCTTTGATCAAGGAGGCGTACGACGATGAAACGACAGATCAACCAACGAATGGCCGCATTGGCCCATTCGGAGATCCGAGCGATGACCCACGCCTGCATCCAGGCGAAGGGCCTCAACATGGCACAAGGGGTCTGCGACACGCCAGTTCCGCCAGTGGTGCTTCGTGGCGCGGCGCATGCGATGGAGGACGGGAAGAATATTTACTCGCGATTCGACGGATTACCAGAGCTGAGGCAGGCGATCGCCAAGAAACTCGCGCAGTACAACGGCATCGTGGCTGACCCTGAAACGGACGTGACGGTCAGTGCGGGAGCCACCGGGTCCTTTCATTGCGCCTGCCTGGCGCTGCTCAATCCCGGCGACGAGGTCATCCTTTTCGAGCCCTACTACCAGTACCACATCAGCGCGCTGCTGGCGGTGGAGGCGGTTCCAGTGACGGTGAAGATGCGGGCTCCCGATTGGACATTTTCTGCAGCAGCGGTCGAGCGCGCAATCACGCCGAGGACCAAGGCGATCATTGTGAATTCGCCGGGCAATCCATCCGGAAAAGTGTTCAGCCGACAAGAACTGGAAAGTATTGCCGCGGTCACGCAACTCTACGATTTGTTCGTATTCACCGACGAAATCTACGAATACTTTCTGTATGACGGCCGTACCCATGTAAGCTTCGCAACCCTGCCTGGAATGGCCGACCGAACGATTACCATCGGCGGCTATTCAAAAACATTCAGTGTTACTGGCTGGCGCATCGGATACAGTGTCGCAGCAGCGCGGTGGGCGCAGGCAATCGGTGCCATGAACGACCTGCTCTATGTCTGTGCCCCGACGCCCTTGCAGGCTGGGGTGGCGGTGGGCATCCAGGAACTTCCGGACTCGTTCTACCGCGACCTGGCGCGGGACTATCAACTGAAACGCGATCGGTTCTGCCAGGCCTTGGCAAAGACCGGTCTGACGCCATCGATCCCACAGGGCGCATACTATGTGCTGGCCGACGCGTCGCGCCTGCCTGGCACAACGGGAAAAGAGCGGGCGATGTTTCT
>JBDTPK010000238.1:0-5041 GCA_039932735.1 Nitrospirota bacterium | reverse complement strand
GCAGGGGTTATCCAAAATACAACGGGCACTATGCCGGTGTTGATGGATGTTATCGATTGTGGAAAATGGCTGAGCAGTGATGATGACACGATGAGTCCGGTAACAACTTCGTCAGTCTTTGCAAACAGTCGGCCAACGCCGGAGATCACCCATTGTCAATAGAAACACCAATGACTTTTGACAAGAGCAAGTCAATCTATCTCGAGTTCTACCGAGGAATTGCGGCTTTCGGTGTCGCGATCTGCCATTATCTCGCTGCGCACGGCTCGGCCGGCAGCGAGTTTTCTGCCGTCATATTTGTCGAAATGTTCTTCCCATTGAGCGGGTTCATCCTCGCGCCCCAAGTATTAAGGATCTATCAGGATCGTGGGTCTTTCAAAATATTCCTGATGCGACGATGGATACGCACCATACCACTTTACATATTGGGATTGATATGCGTAGGTTTCATGACGTTCAATTTGAGTTCGCCTCAATTTAAACAATATTTTCTTTTTTACCACTTCTTGAGTACCGGGTATTCGATCAATAACTTCTATCCGGTTTCCTGGAGCTTGGCGGTCGAGGAATATTATTACATTCTGTTTCCCCTGTTTGTATTCGCGCTTCCTGTTGGAAACCTAAAGTCAAAAACTCTCGCTTTCATAGCGCTGGGATTTGGGATAAAGGTCGGAATGTCGTACTTTGTACCGCACGCGTTCTTGCGCATCGCAACATATTCCAGAATTGATGCCATTGCTATCGGCTTTCTCTTCTACCTCATGATGGACAGATGCAATATCAGACATTTGTACTTGGCTTTGCCCTTGTTTATTGGGGCGGCTCTCGCCCACTATCAACGACATAACTCTGCTTGGGCGATTGCATTCATTTATTCGGCGAATATTTTTTTTGGCTTGGCTTGTGCGCTGCTTTACAGGCGCGAACAAAGACTGCCGCCGTTCAACGTGTGGTTTCGCAGACTGGCTACGCTCATTGGCGCACAATCTTATTCCGTCTATGTTTTCCATATCTTCGTGCTGGGAATTTGTATGAAGGCGGGCCTTGGAATTCTTTATTACCTATTTCTGGTAATGATCGTTTCTCATTTTCTGCATGTGTATTTCGAATATCCGCTCATGAAGATGCGCCCCAAATATCGGAATACTCAGGATGCCCCGATGCCGGTTTGGAAGGTTAAATATGAAAATTCTTGAAAGACTCTATCAATTGATCGCCGCGCATCGAAACCTCTGGCTTCCACCGATATTCATCGTCTTCGTCCTTTTTTCCATCATCGTGGTTTATGAGACTGACTCGCCGGGAAATGGGGAAAGTCCGTTTTCTTATCGGATGTTTTGACTCGTGGTTGCCACTCTTTCCATTAGTCGTGAAGCGAAGCCTTAGATCTTGGTTGATATGAAGAATGCAGGCGCCAAATTGCTTGTTGTCGTTACCGTATTCCTTCTGGCGGGGTCGGTGGCCGTAAACCATTTGAATAAAATATTAGCCAAAAGATTTGGGCGTGAAAGCCTAGAGCAAACCGCGGTCGTCCCGAGCGCATGGCGGCCGCATGAATTGAATATCACATATGGAAAGGGTGGAAATCCAGATACCGCCAAGTATTACAATACTCATAACGCGCAAGGATTCAAATATCCGCGCGACATACCTAAGGAGAAACCTGCGAAGACCATTCGTGTCTTCGCAATGGGCGGTTCGACCCTGTATGGATGGGGTTCGGAAGGCCTGGAGAATTATGGCAATCATAAACCCTTGGCCAACGATGAATCCATAACGTATTTCCTGGAGACTGCACTCAACAAGGAAATCAGGAAGCAATTTCCGGATTGGAGTGTCGAGGTGATCAACGCCGGTGTAATTGATTACAACAGCGCGTTTCACTTGGTGTATTACAACCAAAAGATTTGGCAGTACCATCCGGACATGGTGGTATTCGTTGACGGAAATAACGAGTTCTTCGGAATGAAACCTTGGAACACTTTTGACGAATACCGGAACACGGGTGTCAATGTTGTGAACAGCTTCAATGATCGAGATCTGAATTTCACGCTTTATGTTGGCTCGCGTTATTTAGCCCAGTATTCTTCGGTATTCAAGTCCGCACAGTACAAGTTCCTGAGTAAGTGGCTTGAACACGAAGCACAAACGGTCAATCGGATTTATGAGCTGCCCGATACACTCGACGGCTTTGAGGAAAGCTACGATAAGAAGGCGCGTGAATTTCTGAGAACCTATGCCGAGCTAAAGACGGCCATAGAATTTGACGGGGCCAAGGTGTTGCTTTTCTTGGGGCCGCAACTACAGATGGAGGATGAAAAGTTGCTTGGCCCGAAAGATCATGCGACGCTTATTCAGGTTCGCAAGGACCAAAATGTGGCGTCTGCCAAGGTTGAGCGGGGTGAGTTCATGCGCCGTGTGAGAGCGAGACTGCCCTATACTTTCGAGACTATCGGTTTTCCATATATCGATGTCAGCAACCTGGCCAGTGAAGGCGAGCGGGTGGATGGTCTGTACATCGATTATTGCCATGTCACGCCCAAGGGCGCGAAAGTTTACGCGGACAAGATGCTTCGGTCGGTTAAGCAAGGCGTCCTTGCCGCGATTCAGAAGGGCGTGGGTTAATGGCGTTGGTCGATCCACAAATGCGTCTAGAGAGTAAATTCGATGCAGTGATCATGCTCACTTGGTCTGATTGGAAGACCGAGCCCAGGAGCAATCGCTATCACTATGCAACGCGGTTCGCCCGGACGTTACCGGTGCTATTTCTCCAGCATGGTTATGCGACGCGTCAGGACGTTCTGGTGGAGGCGGGCCTGTACCCGAATATCGACATTGTTCAAGTCTGTTGTGGTATGCGCGACCTGGACGTGGCGCAGGTCAAAAGATTGCTCGATGCGAGAGGAATCAAGCGCCCGCTTTTATGGATTTACGATCCGATCAATTATTCAGCGCTGATCGAAGCCTTGCCCGCCGCCCTCAGGTGCTACCACGCCACCGAAGACTACTTCACCAGCACCAAGATATGGAATCATGCGGTTGGTGGTGTTGGCGGGGCCTTGATTTCGTTGCTGAAGAATATCGATTTCCTGGTTGCTTGTTCGGGTGAAGTCGCCACTTCCTATGTCAGCAATGGAATGTATGGCGGCCCGCATGCGGTGATCGAAAACGGGTGTGATGCAGGTTACTTCCTGGAGCGCGCTAGCGCCATTGAACCAACCCGGAAGCGTTCGGGGCGTCCTGTCGCGATATTTCAAGGTGGAATCAATCAGCGCCTGGACTACGACTTGCTTTCCCGTCTCATACGTTCGATGCGAGATTGGGATTTTCAATTTTGTGGAGGTGCCGTGCCGAGTGCCGGCTGGCAAAGAGTGCTTAAAGAGTCGAATGTGCAATATCTGGGCAACCTCGCACCAGACGATTTCACACGACACATGTGCTTGGCTACGGTCGGAATAATGCCGTTCATTCAGGATCGTCTTATTCTCAACTCGTTTCCGCTCAAGGCATTCGAATACGTTGCGTGCGGGTTGCCGGTCGTGACCGTGCCAATATTATCGCTGGACAAGGAACCACGATTGTTTGCAACGGCGCGTAGCGCGAGCGAGTTTGAGGCAGCGATAAGACTGAACGCGGCTTCGCGAGATGAGCCGACTGCGCTGGAATATCGTCGGCGCGCCGCATTGGCCAATTCTTATGATTCCCGCTTCGATGCTATGAGCAGTGCCTTGCTCACCGCGAAAAATGCCAAGGAAAAAATAGGGAATCAGTTGAGAGTCGCACTTCTGTACGATGGTGTCACGTCGATGCACGTCAATACGATCCGGGAGCATGTGGAAAGTTTCGAGAAGTATTCGAAGCACTCGATTTTTTACATTCCTGCGACACCTGCGTTCTGGAGGCGACCATCGGCGGATGTATTTGATCTGGTCGATTTTTCAGGGTTCGATGTGGTTATCTTGCACTATTCGATCAGGGTGTCATTGGTCGACCATTTCGAAGAGGGGCTCGCGCAGGCGTTGCAGACTTTCGGTGGACTCAAGATACTTTTTGTTCAAGACGAGTACGAGGGAACCGAAATCGCACGGCAGTGGATGGACCGGCTGCGATTCGACCTTGTATACACATGCGTCCCGCCTGATGGGCGAGAACGAATATATCCGCCATATCGATTTCCAGGTCTGGAATTTGTTCAGACTTTGACGGGATATGTCCCAGAGGACCCGAGCATCGACGGCCATGCCCGGCCACTGTCCGAACGAAGCGTTCTGATTGGATATCGCGGACGCAAACTTCCTGCGGTTTATGGCGCATTGGGACAAGAAAAATACAGCATCGGCATTGAGGTCAAGGCAGCCGCCTTGAAGCGGGGCTTGGCCGTAGATATCGAAGTGGACGACTCGCACCGGATCTACGGTGTCGGGTGGTACCAATTCCTTGGTTCGGTGCGAGCCACTCTGGGGACCGAAAGCGGAGCCAACGTGTTCGACGTTGACGGGTGGTTGAAAAAAGAGATCGCTGAATTGGAGGCGGCCAACCCGGCTGTGACTTTCGACGAGATAAGCGCCAAAGTTCTCGGCCCCCACGAAGGACTGGTTCAGATGAACCAGATTTCGCCGAAGGTATTTGAAGCCATTCGGTTGCGAACCGCGCTGGTGCTGTTCGAAGGCACTTACTCTGGCGTCGTGCGGCCCCATGAGCACTACATCCCCTTGAAGAAGGACTATTCGAATATCGATGAAGTATTCGAAAAACTCAACGATGACGCGTTTGTGGATGCACTTACCACCAGGGCCTACCAAGACATCGTGGCGTCCGGCAGGTTTTCCTATAAGACCTTCGTGGAAGGGGTCGACACCGAGATCGAACGCCGGATCGTGCATGAAAATTCGAAGCGGCTGTTGCAAGGCCCTTTGTTCATTGCCCGCGACGATGGCTCTTTGACGCAGGCCTTGCCTGCCATGCCATTCGGAGCGTCCAGTGGCCCTCATCCTCTGGGGCGGCCAATGTCGCTGGCTGAAATGTCGGGCCGCTTCTCAGC
>JBDTPK010000237.1:0-5044 GCA_039932735.1 Nitrospirota bacterium | reverse complement strand
CCCTGGCCGAATTGGCTGAAGCGTTTGCTGTGCCTGGCAGACCACGGCATCCAGATCAGCATGGAGGGGAACGGCGGCTGACGGAATAATGTATTGGTGGAACGGTTCTGGAGGAGCGTCAAATACGAAGCGGTATATCTGCATGCCTGCGCCGGCGCCCGCGAGGCCAAGAAAGGAGTGGAACGATACGTGATGCGCTACCACCAGAGGAGACCGCACAGGGCGCTTGACGGCAACACCCCGGACGAGGGCTACGTTGAGAACGTGCTTACACTGCCCAAGACAGCGTAGGCATAAACCGCAAGGCTACACGTATGAAGACAGACTTTCTGTCCAAACAACCGGAGTCACCTCTGGATGCGTTCGAGGTGAGAACACGGCTTGGTGAACGGTGCGTCTTGGCGCGCCGGGGTTGGGCGAGTGAAATAGAGATTTTTCCCAGTAGCCTGCTAGGATTTTTTCTCGCCTGCTGAGGAAGGAGGAGCTAGAGGGCTTTTCTGTGACGGAGCGATGGCCGGAGCTGTCGACGGCGGGGGAAGCGTTGATTCTTGGGATTTCTTGCCATCCAAGATCTTGGTCCGAATCGTCGCTTCGCTGGTGAAGGGAGAATTCGGATAGGTCTTCATCAGTTCCTGATAGCGAGCCAAGGCCCCCTCAGGCCGAGACTGGGATTCTTCCAGCCGCGCCAGCTCAAATAACGCTTGATCCCGGTTCAACGTACCGGGGACATCCAAAATGCCGGTGAGTGCCTTCGCAGCTTGGTCCCGGTCACCCTTGTGCAAGTATACATAGGCCAGACGTTGTCGCACCAATCCAGCCATTGAGGGATTCGAACTGTATAATGTAAGAAATTGCTGATAGGCCTCAATCGCCGCACTCAGTTCATTGGCCTGGACCAATGTATTTCCCAAATGATACAAGGCGAATGGTGCGGTAGCGGTTCGTGGATATTGCTCGACAATTAGCCGATACCTCGTGATCGCTTCCTTGAGCGCGTGATCAGCCTTTTGAGGATCGTTGGCGGAAGGTGCCGCCAAGAAACGCATCGCCTCTCGTTCAAGGTCTTGGGCTTTCTGCGCTGCCTGGCGGTCGACATAAAAGACTCCTCCGACCACGGCCGCCGCGAGCACCAATACTCCCAACCCGACTAGCAAGGGGAGTCGATAACTGCCTGCCCTATTCAGCGCATGGTCCAGCGAGCTCAACATCTGGGCTTCACCGACCGGAAGAGTTTTTGCTGGAACCTTGATACGATAGCTCATGGATGGATCGTCGGAGAGGGCGAGACGGTTTCCTCAAGTGGTGTACGCGCCGTATACTTACTCAGGATATCACGATTTTGTCAATGCGCTGCGGCGGCCGGTCGGTTCTGAGAAGGTAGACCAGCTCCAAATCTTTAATGCCTGGCCACTTCTATATGTTTGAAAAACAACTCCACGAGTTGGCTACACGACATCTGACCAGGCGCCTCACTCCGCTCCATTCCGGCATCGGCCCGGTGGTTGAGATGGCAGGGCGCCAGATCCTTCTGCTCGCCTCAAACGACTATTTGGGGCTGGCTCGGCACCCGGAGGTGATTCAGGCCGCCGTCGAAGCGACGCAACGATTTGGAGTCGGAACCGGAGCTTCACGGTTAGTCTCTGGCTCTTTGCCACCGCATCAGGAGTTGGAAACTGCGCTGTCACAGTTCAAGAGAACAGAAGGTGCGCTGACGTTTAGCTCCGGCTACCTTGCCAACATTGGGACCATCCCGACATTGATCGGACGAGACGGATTGATCCTGGCCGATCGCTTATGCCATGCCAGCCTGATTGACGGCTGCCGTCTGAGCGCCGCCGACTTTCGCATCTATCGCCACAACGATACCAGCCACCTAAAGTCCCTTCTTGCAAACAGGAGCCGGGCACGACGCACCCTGATTGTGACCGACGGCCTGTTCAGTATGGACGGAGATCTCGCGCCGTTGCCAGAACTCAGTCGATTAGCCCAGGACTATGAGGCTGACCTCTATATCGATGATGCTCATGGCACAGGCGTGATGGGACCGCACGGACGAGGCACGGCAGAACATTTCGGCATTGAGACACAGATCCCGTTTCAGATGGGGACCTTGGGCAAAGCCTTCGGCAGCAGTGGCGCCTACCTCGCTGGGTCCGCGACATTGATCCGCTATCTCATGAACACGAGCCGGTCCTTCATTTTTACCACGGCACCCCCTCCGAGTTCGGCTGCTGCCGCCACAGCAGCGTTGCGAGTCATGCAACGAGAGCCGGAGCGGCGTGCACGCTTGTGGGCCAACCGTGAACGGCTCTTCTCAGGGTTGACACAATTGGGATTCAGCCTGTCCCCCAGCGTCAGCCCGATCATGCCCATCCTCGTCGGAAATGCCGAAACCGCGCTTTCGTTTGCCCAGCACCTCTTCACGGAAGGCCTGTATGCTCCAGCAATTCGCCCACCTACTGTTCCGGATGCCACCAGCCGTATCCGCGTTACGGTGACATCCGAGCACACTTCCAGCCACATCGATTTCGCCCTCACTGCATTCCAACGCGCTGGACAATCGGGGGGACTGATCTGATCGACGCCCTCACCCCTCTACCCTAACCTCTGCGCTAAACTACCGAACAATTCACGCAACCGGTTAGCCCACATTATTCATGAAGGTTCGTCGAGAACGCGTGTAACCTCGACTCGAGACGGGCACTCGGAGACGTGAAACCCTGAGGCGTACTCGCGCAGTACCTTTAAGGACTGAACGGCAAGACGGCCCGTCGCAGCCGCGTATCCGCGCATGCAGCAGGAGCATTATGAGTCATGCGAGTTAGGGCTATTTCCTTGCTTTCTCATCACCCTGTGGCATCATGCTCTGAGGTAGTCCTCAGACCCGACAACCCATCATTCTATTTCACCGAGGAGTCCTCTTCATGGATATTTCGAAGCTCCTGACCTACACGGCAAAGGAGGGCGCATCGGATTGTCACGTCAGCGCGGGCGAGCCACCGATGATCCGTCTGAACGGAGACCTCAAGAAACTCGACCATCCTCCACTGACCACAGAAGAAACGCACTCCCTGATCTATGACATGATGAGCGATACCCAGCGGAAAAACTTCGAGGAAAAACGCGAATGTGATTTTTCCTTTGAGCTGGGCGACATCGCCAGATTCCGCGTCAATGTCTTTGTCCAAAGCCGTGGGCTTGCCGCCGTTTTCAGAAACATTCCCACCGAAATCATTCCGTTGGAGAAGCTGGGCATGCCTCCGATCGTACGACAGCTCTGTGATCGGGAAAAGGGACTGATCCTTGTGACCGGCCCAACTGGGTCCGGTAAGTCGACGACGCTGGCCTCAATGGTTGACTATTTGAACAACACGTTCGAGGGCCACATCCTGACAATCGAAGACCCGGTCGAATTCGTCCACAAGACAAAAAAATGCCTCGTGAATCAGCGGGAGCTGGGCGTGCATACGATGTCGTTCGCGAATGCGCTGAAGTCCGCTCTCCGCGAAGACCCGGACATCATTCTCGTCGGCGAAATGCGCGACCTGGAAACCATCCAGCTCGCCTTGACTGCTGCGGAAACGGGCCACTTGGTCTTCGGCACTCTCCACACCTCCAGCGCACCGAAAACCATCGACCGCATCATCGACGCGTTCCCCCCCAACCAACAGTCCCAGATTCGCGCGCAGATCGCAGAAGCCTTGGAAGCGGTCATCACGCAATCCCTGCTGAAGAAAAAATCAGGTGGACGTGTCGCCGCCCTCGAAATCATGGTCACCACGACCGCGGTCCGGAATCTCATTCGAGAGGGCAAGTTGCACCAGATTCCTGGGATCATGCAGGCCAGTCAGAAAGACGGCATGCAAACGATGGACATGGCTCTGGTTGATCTAGTGACCCGTGGAGTCGTCACGAAGGCTGAAGCCCAATCGCGCAGCATGACTCCCAATCTGTTTGGATCCGCAATGGGCAACGCAGCCTAGCCCGCATTATTCATGACGGTTCGTAGCAAAACCGCTGAGCCGCGTCACGAGGCCGATACGCGTAGGCTTGAGGCCCCGGGGCGTACTCGGCAGTACATCGAGGGTCCGAGGGGCGAGCCCACCGGCTGAAGGTTTGTCGTAGCAACGGATAGGCGCAGCAGAAGCGTTCATGAATAATGCGGGCTAAAATACCAAGCCGGAAGAAACGGGGGCAGAGATGGATGTTCGCAGTCTCTTAAAGGTCATGGTGGATCAAGAAGCATCAGATCTGTACTTGACCGTCGACTCGGCCCCCGCCTATCGCATTCACGGCGCGACACAACAAACCGACGCGCCGCCGTTTACCAGCGAACAACTCGAAGCCCTCGCGCTGGCGCTGATGCGCGGTCAGCAGCGTGGGGAATTCGAGGAAAAGATGGAAATGAACCTGGCCCTCTACTACAAGGAGCTCGGCCGTTTCCGCGTCAATATTTTTCGGCAGCGAGGGAACGTCGGCTTGGTCTTCCGCCATATCAAAGCCGAGATCCAGACTGCCGATCAGCTGGGCTTGCCTCAGATTGTGAAAGACATCGCCATGACGAGGCGTGGGTTGGTCCTCGTGGTTGGAGCCACAGGTTCCGGAAAATCCACCACCCTCGCAGCCATGATCGATCACCGTAACACCATCCATCCCGGCCATATCGTAACTGTAGAAGACCCGATCGAGTTCGTCCACAATCATAAGCGATCGCTCATTACGCAGCGAGAAGTGGGCTTCGATACGCTCTCATTTCAAAATGCACTCAAGAATGCGCTGCGGCAGGCGCCGGATGTGATTCTGATCGGCGAAGTCCGAGACACGGAGACGATGGAAGCGGCGATCACCTTCGCGGAAACCGGGCATCTGTGCATCGCCACCCTCCACTCGAACAATGCAAACCAGGCCATCGAACGCATCATGAACTTTTTCCCCGTGGAGCGACATGCGCAGATCTATCTCCAGTTGTCCCTCAATCTTCGCGCCATTATCTCTCAGCGGCTTGTGCCATCCGTGGACGGGAAGCGGGCCCCTGCACTGGAAA
>JBDTPK010000236.1:0-5049 GCA_039932735.1 Nitrospirota bacterium | reverse complement strand
CTAACGCGTATCGAAGAAGGATTGGCCAAGCGAGCCGCGCCGTTCGGTCGGCTTCGGCGAATGTTGCTTCAGCAAGAAGAGGCCCATCATGGATTTGGACGCCGCATGTTGGAGCGCGCGATGGCCGAAGGACGGACCGATGCGGAAACCTTACGCCGTCGCGCGCAGGACTATCTCGCATTGACCGATCAGATGGTGCTGACATTGAGCGATCTGTTCGAATCGATCGCCGAAAATCCCACGGTTTGGACACAGGATGTGAGGAAGTTTCTGCCTGCGTGGCTGACTGAGGTGGCGGTATGATCTCAGTCGTCATACCGGCCTACAACGAAGAACAGGCACTGCCGAACACGCTGCGCGCGCTCTTCACGCAACAAGGCGATTTCGAAATCATCGTTGTCGATGGCGGCAGCACCGATGGCACCTTGAACGTACTCAGAGAATTTGGATTTATCCCTGACGCGTCGTATCGTACGTTTCACGTTTCACGCTTCACGGTTCACGCTCCGAAGGGCCGCGCCTCCCAAATGAATGCCGGGGCAAAACAGGGGCTTGGTGAATGGCTGCTCTTTCTCCATGCCGACACAGTTTTGCCCACCGACGCAATTCAGCAGCTGAACGAGATGGCGACGGACCAGACCGTCCAAGCCGGCGGGTTCATGCACCAGTTCTCAGGAGACGACTGGCGACTCAAGCTGATCTCGTTTCTGGACAATTTTCGCTGCATCCGCAGCCGGATTATTTACGGCGACCAAGCCCTCTTCGTCCGCCGGGCACTGTTCGAGCAGCTCGGTGGGTTTCCCAACCGGCGTATTCTGGAAGATGTCGCTTTCTGTGAAACGCTCATCAAGGTCACGAAACCTCTCCTACTGTCTCAGCCGGTCGTGACCGATGCCAGAAAGTTTCTGAAAATGGGCGTCTGGCGCAGCTTTCTTCGTGTGCTCCTCATCATTCTCCACGTTGAATTCCACCTGCCGGTGCTACCCCGCGCGTTCTTTCAGGACGTCCGATAGCCAGATATCCAATTTGTAGATAATGGAAGAACCAGCTGACGGCAGCGCCGCGCAATCCGATTCAGTAAGAAATTGCTCAATCCAGCTTTGGGGCATAGCCCGAGGCTGGATGCTGATCCGAACCTCACCGAAACCTTCGCTCCATCAGTTCATGCGGTTTCTTTTCCTTGGGCCTTCCATTTAACCCCTGAATCCCCTGTTCGATTTTGCTCTGGCCACGGGCTTGTGTAAGCGCGGTCTCACTTGTATGATGCATAGTATGAAACAATCTAGTGTCGGCATCGTAGCGGTATTGGTCGCAGCTCTTGCCGTCCCCATCCATGGTATTGCTGCATCGGAACCTGTCATGGCCGACCTTGCTGTCCTTGGGGCGCCGAATAGCCAACTCGCATCGAGCACGCCGACGACCACGGGCCCAAGCCAACCTCCACTTGCGCTGTCGTCATCCGCTGCTTCCTCCACAGACGTTCAAGACATTCCCTCGATCCACGGTCGCTACTCTCTTGGGGGGAGAACGTTGTTGCCCTATATTGGGGCAGGGTTTGCTGGAGGCTATGGCTCAGAATTCAATCGTTCGTTGAATGGGGCACCTCCCACGCAGAGCGACGTCGGGCTTCGAAGTCAGTTTGGGCAAATCGTTTCCCCAAATGAGTTCCGTCTAGGTGTCCACATCCCGTTTTAGCTCCCTCGACACCGTCCCGCTTAGTAACACCGACAGGCCAGAATACAGAGCGGGCATGGCATGACCATGCATCTCGCGGTTTGATGTGTTCCAAAAGGAGCCATCTATGTCAGCGGAGCTGACGGGACCCAATTCCGCTGGCGTCTTGATAACAGTAAATAACTCGACAGGTTACGGGTCGTGTGTGAAGCTCATCCTGTCAGGTACCTCTCTTGCCTAAAGATCTATTCATGACACTCGCCACTTTGACAAAAACATTGGATCCGGCTGCGGCCCGAGCTGAGAACCGGCGAGATCGCATGCGTGTCATGACCCTCAGTTTGGTTGTGACCGGGGCCTTTTTGCTGCAAGGGTGCCTTGCCGGGGCCTGGGTGGCAGCGGTGACAGTGGATGCCATGCGGAGCAGCGAGAATAGCTTTGAGCCCTTTGAGCAATCATGGGTAGCAAAGAAGGACGAATCGAGCGAGGCTGTTCCCAATTCGGAGGTGACAAGCATGGCGGTCCTTCCAGTTGAGGGTGATCCGGAGATGGGCGCGCGGCTCGTTGCCCTGTTGCAGGAGGAAACGGCGTTGCGCGTCGAAACGCCGGTGAGTGTTGCGGTCGGAGTTACCGCGAACGATTCGAGTTTGAGAAAAACCGCTGAGGCAGATCGCCGCGCCCTCGCCAAAGAAGTTACGCGGAAGCTGGATGTCGATACGGTTCTCGTCAGTCGCGTTGCAGCCGGTTTACCCTCGCACCCGAGCGACTGGGGGCGGAAAGCAGATGGGGCACGTCGCCTCTATCTCTATCTGATGAATCGCGATGGCCGGCTGCTCTGGAAGGATGAACTGCCCTATACTCTGCCAAATGCGTCTATGTCGTCGGTGGAAGCATCGCTGCAAGCCGATCTCAGCGAGTATGTGATGCAACATGTGAAAGAACTGCGCCTTGATGAACTTGGCTACCTGCCGAAGAAAGCCATATACAGATCTGCGTACAGACCCCCGAAAAAAATCGGCACTCTCACCCGCTAGACCCCGTCGACTATTTCACCTGCCAGTCATGAGACTGCGCCTGTTCGCTCTTCTTGCAGCGCGTCCATTCCTCCGGTACAGTCTGATTCTTTCTCCATCTCGGAGCATCGTTCTTCATGCCATTGCTCGATGTGCCAAGGTTGGCTCGCCTTCAGGAAGAGTTTCGCCTGTCGATGAAGCGACTGTTGAGCGATCTCTGCCTGGACTTGGAAAACCAATATGCCGACGTTGCGAAATCGCTGGCCTTGCCTGTTGCCTATTTCCGGTTCCTCGGCCAAGCACTCCAACGGGATGCCTATGCCCACTGGAAAGTGGTCGGTTGGATCGAAGCGCTGAACGACCTCGTGTATTTCATCGATTTGCTGCAACAAATTCGCAAGGAGCGGCAGCCTCGTGAGTTTGCGGCGCAGTTGTATGCCGAGTGTGAAGAGAAGTTTTTCGAGAACAGTTATCTGGACGATTTATTTCCACGCGGCGTCTCGCAAGCCTCCGGGCTTGAACGGCGGCTGAATGAACTCTGTGCCCGGCTTACGCAAGAGTTGACGCAAGAGTCACTCTGTCTCGTTCCGGGACTTCCGATGTTATGGTGCGTTTCTCGCAAGATTCCAACCTGGGATATCGAGGTGCAGCTCGGCGATCACGTCGAGCGCGCAGAGCTGTTCGGAACCGTGGCGATCGGGTTGGATGGCGATGTCTACAAGGCCCCGCCATTGGTGAAACGATCTCTTATGCAATCATCCGGTCAAGCCTCTATCCTCGTTTCTCCACAAAGGCTGTCCCTGAAGATTGGACGAGGTATCACGCCCCTCTGTGCAATGAGAGGCAAGCAGTTGGAATGGAGTTGGAGACATCAGCCGCCTGTCATAACCATGGAGGTTCAATCCGGCGATGTCACAGTCGGGCCGACGCTCGTGTATGGGAAGGATCGACAGCCCAGGACTGTGGTTGCCACCTCAGTCGATCACATCAAGCGAATCGGGCGAGCCTGGACAACCATTCAAGAAGCCTGGCCAGAAGGACAGGAGGCCTTCGCGCTTTTAACCGCTCGGATCGTCCCGCTCAAGGCCAAGGGCGTTGTCAGTTTTAGCTACCGCCACCGGCCGGGACTTTCCTTTATCAACTGCTTCGACCGGGACAACCTCGATCTGATCGACGATCTGATTCATGAAAACAGCCATCACCATCTCAATCTCTTATTGCGCAAACATGTCATGTATCATGGGGATCGTAACCAGCAGATCTTCTATTCGCCGTGGCGCCGTAGTCTGCGCCCGGTACGAGGGATTCTGCACGCGGCATTCACGTTCACGATGGGCGCGATGCTCTTCGAACGACTCTCGACATGGGCATCTGGACTTGGCGGATCTGCCCGATGGAAACGCGCAGGCTTGACCCAACGCGATCTGCAACGAGCCAGATTTCGCTGTCTTGAAGAAGTGGAATCCGTCCGGTACTCGATCCAGGATTTGGAGTATGCCAATTGGCATCTCAAGTGGCTCACCGGCTCAGGCCAGCGGCTGGTCAAGCAGTTGGCAGACGCAATGGAACAGGTCGAGCACCACATCGCACCCCACAGAAAAGTAGTCCTCGCCTCCACATTCGGCCCAGCCCTCCGCCGTCATGTGAAGGAGCTTCAGAAAGCCCGCCAAACCTACGGACCGGTGCTTCTGAGTAGAGTCTAATAGCTGGTCAGAAACTGGTGGGATGTCGGATAACAGGGCGTTGTTAGGCTGACGGTCGTTGCCAGTGGTATGAATTCATGGCATACTGTATTCATACCATTATAGGTGAGGTGTGACTATGTCAAAAGTAGCAACGAAGGTGGCGGTCAGCTTGCCCGACAACCTCTACCGGGCTGTTGAGCGAGCCCGCAAGAAAAGCGGGAAGAGCCGCAGCGCCGTGATGCAAGATGCCCTACACCATTGGCTTCGGCAGCAGGAGCAGGCCGTCTTAATTCGGGAGTATGAGGCCGGCTATCAGAAGAAGCCGGAAAGCAAGCAGGAGGTAAAGGCGGCCGAGGCTTCGGCTGTTCGATTGCTCGTCGCGGAGGACTGGTGATGCGGCGCGGAGAAGTCTGGTGGGCCGACCTGCCTGTGCCGGCCGGTCGGCGTCCTGTTGTGTTGCTTTCTCGCAACGAAGCGTATGCAGTACGAGAGTTGGTGACGGTTGCACCGGTCACGACTCGTGTGCGTCAGATTCCAACCGAGGTCGTACTGGGAGTCGCAGAGGGGTTACCAAAGCCCTGTGTGGCGAACCTTGATACCATCACCACCATTCCCAAAAAAACATTGAGTGAGCGAATCACCGTCCTGTCACCGGAGAAGCTGACCGCGGTCGAACG
>JBDTPK010000235.1:0-5062 GCA_039932735.1 Nitrospirota bacterium | reverse complement strand
TGTCTCCAACCGCGCCTGCATGGCGCACTGATATCCGCCGCCCACACCTGATTGGATCGGGTGATCGCCAGATGACGGAGCAGATACGGATACACCCGATGCGCCGGATGTCGCTGGCTGGTCCGGGGGGTTCGGTACAGCGCTTCGATGCCCATGCGGACCATCATGGTGCGTACGCGCTTACGCCCAATCCCGTGGCCTTCGCGCCGCAAGAGGTCGCGCAACATCCGCGCTCCGGCAAACGGAGCAGCCAGAGGCAACTCGTCGATTCGGCGCATGAGCGCGTCATACGTATCCGTCGTGACCTGGCTCTTGCGATCCGTGACCGTAGCCACATTCCCATTGTTGTCGTAGGTGTACGTCTCGGTGTTGAGCAACGGATCTTTCCTGGTGCTCGCCCGATTCATGTTGGAATAGGTGTAGATGGTTTGCTGAGATTTCGCGTCCGTCACGGTGAGGAGGTTGCTGTTGGCGTCATAGGTGAACGCCGTATTCCCGTTACTGGCATCGGTCAGTTGGGTGATCCGGTCCAAGGCATCGGGCGTGTAGAGCGTTTTCTGTCCCAGCGGGTTGGTGATGTTTCTAAGACGGCCAGCCGCATCGAGAATCCGCTGCGTTTCTCGATTGAGCGGGTCTTTGACTTTGATCAAATCGCCCAAGTCATAGGTGAACGTGGTGACGTTGCTGAGGGGATCAGTGATCGTAAGCGGCTGGCCTTGGGGATTGATCGTGATCGTGGTGGTCTTGTTCAGCGCATTCGTGATGGTCGTGAGATTGCCTTTGGCATCGTAGGCGAACGTGGTCTGATGGCTCAGCGGATCGTTGACCGTGGCGACCTGATTGTAGGTCGATTCATACGTGAAGGTCGTTGTGACGGCGTTGGCCGTCCCATGGAGCTTGGTGACCGTCAGCACGTTCCCCTTGCTATCATAGGTAGAGGCGGTCTTCCGACTCAGCGCATCGGTCACGCTCAGCAACAGATTCGTGGTCGCCTGCCATTCATAGGTCGTCGTCTGCGCTTCCGGCTGGCCATAGGCGTCGGTACTCGAGGTGGTGAGCCCTGCACTGTTGAACACAAACCGTTTGACGTACCCGCGTGGATCGGTCACGTCGGTCTGGGTGACGTGGCCGCTCCCATCCAGCGTATAGGCACACTGATAGGTGGTGCTTCGTCCTGGGTCTGCGTGGGCACGCGACCGTTGGCATCGTAGGTATTGGTGACGTGCATATGGCTGTCTCGTGCGGAAGGAGGGATTGATACTTCTTATGCCGAATAGAAAAGTTACACAACAACAAAATACAGACACAGTATCCCCCTATTATGTGTTCCCGTGTGATGCCTGATGCCGCTGATTCTGTTCCCGCAGAACTCTGCATAGAACTATTCATCGACCGACAGGCCACAACTAGTAATTCTGCCCTCTGGTTCTCTCATTGGAATTTGCATTCCTCTCAACTCCGGCCTTATGATCGGCCTCGTTCAACTCATAGAGCCCACTCATTCACTGGATTGTTAACCCTGACAAACCCAATCACGCTGCACACACCAGCTGTATGAATTGCACCAAATGTAAAACCAAAGCGGTCATCGGCCTTCCGCGCCACAATGCGGCCTTCTGCAAAGGCTGCTTCAACGGCTTTGTCCACGATCAGGTGGCGCGAGCGATCAAGTCAGAAAAGATGTTTGGCAAGGAGGACCGGATTCTCGTGGCCGTGTCCGGTGGGAAGGACAGTCTGGCGCTCTGGGATATTCTGCTCAAACTCGGCTATCGCACCGACGGGCTCTATGTCGACCTCGGCATTGGTGCCTACTCTGAACAGTCGCATGCCAAGGTGACAAAGTTCGCCGAGGCGGTCGCGGCCTCACATCGAGCCACGCTGCACCTCCATACGGTCGAACAGGAGGCCGGCGCAGGAATCAAGGAACTGGCTCAGCTCATCCATCGCCCGACCTGTTCCACCTGTGGCACCATCAAACGCTACCAATTCAATCGCGTGGCAATCGAACAAAATTACGACGTCATGGCCACGGGCCACAATCTCGACGACGAAGCGGCCAGGCTCCTGGGCAACGTGCTGCATTGGCAGGAAGAATATCTGGATAAGCAGGGCCCGTCGTTGCCGGCCTCGGTGGCAGGCTTTGCCAAAAAGGTGAAGCCTCTCTACCGGCTCTCAGAACGAGAACTCGCGGCCTATGCGGTCTTGAACCGGATCGATTACATCGTTGAGGAGTGCCCCATGGCGAAAGGCTCCAAGATGCTCCAGTACAAGGAGGTCTTGAATCGTTTAGAGACCGAGTCGCCAGGCACGAAGCAGACGTTCTATTGGGGCTTTCTTGAGAAGCAGAGCAAGAAGCAGTCGACGGCAACCACCATGACGGAGAAAGACCGTGCCGTTCTTCACCCCTGCGCCTCGTGCAGTCAGCCCACCACCGCCGAAGTCTGCTCCTACTGCAAGATGATGGCACGGGCCAAGACCGTCGTCCCACGCTAAAGCAGGATGCTGAAACAGCACGCTAGCGGTGTCCTCGCCTCGAAAGCATTCTCACCGTAGCCCAGAGGCCACGCTTCTGATTCTTTCATCGGCTGCGGTCTTGCAGGACGGCCCGTTTGAGCATCCTATGGGTCGTGCCCAGTAATCCCAGACATGCGAACCATCGGATTTCCAGCGGGCCAGCATCTTTTTTCCGCTGCCGGCTAATCCGGCCTCCCGCTCTTGCAAAGCCCCGATCGACTCCGTAAGCTACGTTTCAGAGAGTCGACCTGTACCGAAGCAACCGTATCTCCGCTTCCATGGCGACAACACCTCGAGATTATTATCAGATTCTCGGTCTTCCCAAGTCTGCTTCGACGGACGACATCAAGAAGGCCTATCGCCGCCTCGCGCGCCAATTCCATCCTGATATGCACAGCGGGGCCAAGAAGGCCGAGATGGAGAAGCGGTTCAAAGAACTGAACGAGGCGCAGGAAGTCCTCTCCGATCCCGATAAACGAAAAAAGTACGATCAATATGGGACCAACTGGGAACAGGCCGAGGCCTATGAGCAGGCTCGTCGCCAATCTGGCGCCCGTGGGTACAGCCAGAACGCGACGCACGGCGGGGAAGGCTTTTCCGACATCTTCGAAAATCTCTTCAAAGGCCGAGGGCGAACCGGCAATAGTCGCGGATTGGCCATGCAGGGCGAGGATCTTGAAACGGAGGCGCACCTGACGCTGTCCGAAGTGTTCACCGGCGTGACGAAACGCATGGTCCTGCAAGAACCCGTGCCCTGTACCACCTGTCACGGGAGCGGAGCCCTTCGTGGACGAGCCTGCCCGACCTGTCAGGGGCACGGTGCGACGCTGCAACCCAATACGATCGAAGTTCGAATCCCTGCCGGGGTCCAGGACGGCACGAGAGTGCGCGTGGCCGGTAAGGGACAAGCCGGCGCCAACGGCGGCAAGCCCGGCGACTTATATCTGCGTGTCGCCATCTCTCCTGATACCGTCTTTCGCCGGCAGGGGAGCGACATTCATGTCTCTCTCCCTGTCTTCCCCTGGGAAGCGGCCTTAGGCGCTGAGGTGATGGCCCCCACACTGATGGAACCAGTCCGAGTGAAAGTTCCGCCGGGGAGCCGGGCCGACAGTAAGCTTCGGCTGAAGGGCAAGGGCCTCCCCGCTGCGGCCGGCGGCCACGGCGATCTTTTCCTGACAATCCAGATTGTGATGCCCCCCTCATCGACCGACGCAGAGCGCATCCTGTACGACAAACTCAGAACGTTCGACCATCCGGACCCGCGTGCCGAGTTACTGGCCCAGGCCCAACGCCGATCACATCCCTGACGCTCGCTCACAGGATTGGGAAAGTCCGCCGGCGTAAGAAAACAGTTATTGGGACTGTTTAGTCTGTCTCCTTGGCTTGCGTTGTCTTGATCGATCTGGCAATCTACATCCGCTTGCGAATAAATAGACTCTGTGTGAATAGGACTGGCTGCTGCACGTGCGGTGCAGCGCGTGATGAGCGGGCACACCATTCGGTTCAACCTAAGGAGGCAGGCATGAAACAGAGAGCATCAACAATTGTAACGATGGGCGTCGTATCGGTATTCGCGCTGACCGTAGGGATGTCGACGGCCTGGGCCAATGAGCCAGGCTACGGTAAGGGAGGACACGGAGGCGGCGGGCATAGCTCGCTGGGCGGACATGGATCGAGCATGATGCACAACAGTACCGGCCACCTGATCCGGCATCTGCTTAAGCACGAACAAGACATCGGGCTCACCCCGGAGCAAGTGACGAAACTCAAAGAGATGCAACTCAATCTGGACAAGGTCCGTATCAAGACCGAGGCCGATATCCAGGTCGCGGAACGCGAGTTGAAAGCCCTGACCGAGGAAGAAAAGTTGGATCTGGGAGCGATCGAAACCAAGTTAAAGGAGAGCGGGGATCTGCAAGTCGACTTACGCATGGCCTCCATCAAGGCCCGCCGTGATGTGTACGCTCTGCTGACTCCGGAACAGCGGACCAAGGAAAAGACAGAGCATGACAAAGCCATGCAGCAGCACAAGGATGCCGGCAAGGGGTACAGCAACCCTCATGGTGGCTCGGGCGGCCCCATGAATGACAATCCGCACAAGGGTGGCATGCGGCAGGGTCCGCGCCTCCATCAAGCATAACCGTGCGGTAATACGATCCGCTGGCGCGCAGAGGATACGGTGAGTGGTTCGAACGACTGAGAGCGAAGGTAAAGAATGTCATGCCGAAAGAGTTGAAACTCATCAGCCGTAATTTGTTGGCCGGCCCCGATCGAGCACCAGCCCGCGCCATGTTGAAAGCTGTTGGATTCACCGACGAGGACTTGTCCCGTCCGATCATCGGCGTCGCTAATACCTGGATCGAAGTCATGCCCTGCAACTTCCATCTACGCCGATTGTCGGAACGCGTGAAAGCCGGGATCAGAGCCGCCGGCGGTACCCCCATCGAATACAACACCATCGCAGTGTCGGATGGTATTTCGATGGGCACCGAAGGGATGAAGGCGTCGTTGATCAGCCGGGAGGTGATTGCCGATTCGATCGAACTCG
>JBDTPK010000234.1:0-5064 GCA_039932735.1 Nitrospirota bacterium | reverse complement strand
CCAGCTATGAAATGCGATCGCCCTCGATTATAGTTTGTGGTTTTTCCCGGAAATAGAGCTTGTTCCACGCTGTGAGGAAAGTATGAGCCGCGATCAAGGTGAATCGAAAAGGATTCAGTGGTGAATCGAATTTGATTCAACCCGGCCACAGTGAATAGAGCAGTGCCGGGTATGCCCACAGGAGAGTCTCTGTGCCGGCAAGATGCTGAGGAGGAACAGGCTGCACACACCGTTATTCGCTGCGATGGTGTGGCGTGATTACATACGTCTCGAAGATCACACGCTTGGGCACTTGATTCCTACGACCATCCTAAACCATTCATATCTTGGTGAGGCCGCTTAACCCTGTCTCACCATTGACAGACCGTGAGAGGGATCCGCGGACAGTTCTCATCGGAAGAGTGACTGGGCAGACACGGGGTGAGGCTGCGCGACCCTTGCACTCGTTTTCTGCGGACGTTGAGAGGCATACATGGGGGGGCCGAGAGAGGTTGACCTCGACTGCGGGTATGGGAAGCGACAAAGAGAAGAGCACGGCAGGGTCCAGAAAAGATGCTCGAACCCTGCCCTCTACCCCCCTGCGCTTCCCACCGGTCCGCCCGACTTGGTCATGCGCCAGGGGTCGAGCAATTCGGTGAGTCGCTTTTCAGAGAGGACTTTCTGTTCTTTAGCCACCTGGCGCACGGTCTTCCCGGACTTGTAGGCCTCCTTGGCGAGTTTCGCGGCCGCCTCGTAGCCGATCTCCGGCGCGAGGGCCGTGCACATGGCCAGACTGTCCTCGATCAAACTCGTGCAGCGCGCCTCGTTCGCCGTGATACCGTCGATACATTTGGTCGCAAAGTTCATGGAGGCGGTCGAGAGGAGTTCAATGGATTGGAAGAGGTTATAGGCCATCACCGGCAACATGACGATCAGTTCGAAGTTGGCCGCCTGCCCTCCCACTGTGACCGTCACATCATTGCCGATCACCTGCGCGCAGACCATCGTCACCGACTCGGCAATGACCGGGTTGACCTTGCCTGGCATGATGGACGAACCCGGTTGGGTCTCCGGTAGATTGATCTCCCCGAGCCCACAGCGCGGGCCTGAGCCGAGCCAGCGAACGTCGTTGGCGATCTTCATCAGGCTGACGGCCAGGGTCTTCAACACCCCACTCGCTTCGACCAGCGAATCCTGGGTGGACTGTGCTTCAAAATGGTTTGTTGCTTCGATAAACCGACAGCCAGTCTCTTTGGAAATGATGGCGAGCACCTGGGCGGAGAACTTCGGATGGCAATTGAGCCCGGTGCCGACAGCGGTCCCGCCGAGAGCCACTTCACTGAGGGCCGCTTGCGCTCGCGTGACCCGTTGGATGGCGAGTTCAATCTGCCGAGCGTACCCGCCGAATTCCTGACCCAATCGCACCGGCGTTGCATCCTGCAAATGTGTGCGGCCGATCTTGACGATCGTATCGAACTCTCTCGCTTTGCGGGCCAGTGCTTTTCGTAAGCAGCTGAGTGCGGGAATAAGCTGCTGTTCCATCATTTCCCCGGCGGCGATGTGAATCGCCGTAGGAATCACATCGTTACTGGATTGGCCCAGATTGACGTGGTCGTTAGGATGGACCAGCTTGCTGCCTCGCGCTCCGCCTATCAGCTCAGTGGCACGATTGGAAATCACCTCGTTGGTGTTCATGTTCGTCGAGGTGCCTGAACCGGTTTGAAAAATGTCCACAGGGAACTCGGCGTCAAGCTTCCCTTCGACCACTTCAGTGGCGGCCTGCGTGATGGCCTCCGCCGGTTTCTTGTCGAGAAGGCCCAGCGAGTGATTGACCCTCGCAGCAGCGCGTTTGATCAGTCCCATCGCACGAATCATGGCGCGGGGAAACCGCAACGAGCTGATCGGGAAATTCTCGATGGCGCGGGCGGTTTGCACGCCGTAATAGGCGGTGGCCGGTACGGCCAACTCGCCCATCGTGTCGCGTTCAACACGAGTCGCAGGTGAGGACAGAGCCGCTGCCGGTTTGGCAATCTTCTTCATCCATTCTCCTCCCAGGATACAGGTTCTTCGCGTGTGGGCGTCATGATAAACTCAGCGCCCCTACGGGCACAAGCGCATTGTTCAATGGACCGTGCACTGTATTCCGGTGCGATCTCGCAGGATGCCGCAAACAAGAAGAGGCCCGCCGGAGCGGGCCTCTGTTCAGACCGGAAGTGCGGTTCGTCGCTTAGCCGACCGTGACTTCAATCGCTTTCGGCTTTGCCTTCTCGGACTTGGGCAGCTGGAGATTCAAAACGCCATCTTTAAATTCGGCCTTGACCTTCTCTTCATCCACAAGATCGGGCAAGGTGAAGCTCCGAACAAAGCTGCCATAGGAGCGTTCTATTCGATGGTACTTTTTGCCCTTCTCCTCCTTCTCCTGCTTCCGCTCACCCTGAATCGTGAGGACACCGTCTTCGACCGTCACCTTCACATCCTCTTTCTTCACATCAGGGATCTCCGCCTTGATCTGATACTCTCCGTCCGTTTCGCTCACATCCACGGATGGCGCCCAGTCGGCGACGACCATCGTTTCTTTGCCGTTTGTTCGAGGCAAAGCCGGACGACTAAACATCCGATTCAACCGATCCGACATGTCTTCCAGTTCAAGAAACGGATCCCACCGTACGAGTGTCATGGTAGACCTCCTTCTTGTGTATATTCACTGTTTCAGAATATCTATTCGTGGCGCGCGCCGTGTTCTCTGTATGAAACACGAGATAACTCAGGCTGCCGCAGAGTCAAGAGGGCGGGGCCACTGTTCGAGGCGGGGATACTGGAGAAAGCTCAGCGTTGTTCGATGGGCACATACGATCGGCCATGCTCACCGGAGTAAATCTGGTCTGGACGGAATAGTTTGTTCTCGCGAAGCTGTTCAAGCCAATGGGCCAGCCAGCCTGACACCCGAGCCATCGCAAATAGCGGTGTGAACAGGTCGGTCTCGATGCGCATCTTGTCGTACACAATCCCGGAGTAGAAGTCGACGTTGGGATAAATCCCCTTCCCCTTGAGGAGCTCTTCTGCGACCCGCTCCACCTCTACAGCCACCTCATACATCGGTGAGTCGCCACATTCCTTGAAGAGTCGTACACAGAGACCTTGCAGAATGGTCGCGCGGGGGTCTTTGACCTTGTATACCCGGTGACCGAAACCCATGAGCCGTTGTTTCGCACGGACCTGCTCTCCCAGGTACGATCGGACTCTCCCTGGATCGCCAATCTCCTTCAACATCTGCACCACTTCCTCGTTGGCCCCTCCATGGAGTGGGCCCTTCAGCGCTCCAATTGAGGATGCGACGACTGTATAGGGATCGGCCAGCGTTGAAGCCGTGACCATGCCGGTGAAGGTCGAAGCATTCATCGTGTGCTCGGCATGGAGAATCAGACAGTCGTCGAAAATATCGCCCCATAAAGGAAGCGGCTCCATCTCGGTCAGCATATAGAGAAAGTTTTCTGAAAAGCCGAGATCGTCGCGCGGTGGAATGTACTCGTTCCCGTGCCGCAACCGCGCCCAGGCCGCGACGATGGTCGGCAGCTTGGCAACGAGACGAATGGCAGACCAATAGTTATTGTCGATATCCTGGACGTTCCGGCCCGGATAAAACATGCCCAACGCGGCGACCGCAGCCTGCAAGGCGTCCATAGGATGCCCATGCTCTGGAAGGCATTTCAACAAATCGACAATCCTGAACTTGATCCGGCGGTGATGAAGGATGTCTTCGTTCCACCGCGCAAACTGTGATGTTGTTGGAAGATGCCCAAATAGCAGCAAATAGGCGGTTTCGAGATAGGACGATCGCAGGCAGAGTTCTTCGACACGAATACCCCGATATTCCAGCACCCCACGCTGCCCATCCACATCGCTGATCGAAGATTTGGCTGCGGGAACCCCGGCGAGCCCCGGCATAAAATCATGTGGCATGATCATACTCCTTCGCGTGAATGGCCAACTGAGTGAAGTCTTGAAGTGAGTCTATCATTGTTCGGCAAGACCGGTCCTTGAAATGGCTTGTATCGCTTGGCATACTTAAGTCGCCGGACATCCACAATCTGAGAAAACCATGCGCATTCGGTTCATGCAGGGAATTGAAAAGCAGGGGAGGTACGCCACGATGCGGCGTGTGTGCCCTTTGCTGATCTTCCTCATTCTCATCGCAATGGGCACAGCCTCCTCGCCTCAGGCTGACGGTGAGCTGCTTGGTTTTGCCGTCGTGAGTGAGGCACCAAAAGATATGGCGCGGGTGTCGGCGAAGGTCTCGGTGAATGACGCCGTGTCCGATATGACACTACTCGCATCGGACACGATCCTGAATAATCTGATTTGGAAAAAACTCGAAATCTGCCATGCCATGAGGATGCAAGGATATAAAGTCGCTGAAGGATTTCAGATTGTCACGGTGCACATCCTCGACGCCGGCATGCTGCCGATGTCCTTGCAGTCTTTTGCGGGCGATTGCTTGATTAAGAAAGCGCTGGGGATCGCGCCATTGGTCGACTAACAGGATGCTGAAACAGGCGGGCCTATTTGAGCGTGAACGGTGAAACGTTTCGGTGAAAGCATGAGACCGTCCCACGTTTTACGCCTCACTTTTTACCGGCCGCTGGGCGGCATTCTGGACAAAAGGTGGGCTCTTCTGCTGCCTCACATTCTTCAGCCGTCAGAGGAAAGAGTTGTTCGCACAGCTTGCAGAGGCGGATCTCGAAGTAGGCGGTTCCCTTCTCGTCGATGTCAGTGGGTAAAAGCAATTCGAGTGGATCATAGCCGATCGCCCCACCGTCGGAGAATTTGACGATGGCGAGGCGGTCGTTAAAGACTTCGAATGTTCCTTCTTGCCCTTTTCGGGCCAAGACATGCCCGATGACAAACACTGGCTGCCCCTTACGTTTTGTGCGGAGGTCTCGTAAGGTGTGCTGTGTGTCCGAGCTGCAGGAAAACTGGCCGGTGGAGCTGGTTCCGAAGATTGGCGTTGGCATATGTATACTCAGAGGAATACGATGAGACCCATCTAGCACAGGAATGAAATTGGCGTCAAGGCAGACGAGACAC
>JBDTPK010000233.1:0-5073 GCA_039932735.1 Nitrospirota bacterium | reverse complement strand
CTTCTTTATTGTGTGCTGAGCCTTCATGATCCGGATCCTTTCCCCAGCGTCAACCGCTGATGTGTCGCCGAACTGCAATGGAGACATTCCCCAATACGACTCGCGCTCGGTCTGTATCATCGCCAAGGTCGCCGGCTGAAGGGAGACGAGGGAGCGGCGGAGGAGGCGTCGGATTGACGCCCGCTCCGCCTGTTCTCGGCAATCGTGGCATCGATCCAGTCGCCGCAGTTCACGCAGCGCAGCGCCGACGCATCGGTGTCCCCGGCGGTCTTTGGTGACACGTAATCCGTGAAACCATGGACCATCAGGCCGTGGCACCGGGAACAGGTCGCAGGCTCAATCACGCCATTGCTGGTGGAAGACATACGATGGTTCATGATGATGGCATCTCCTTCCTCTCTACCGACGTACGGTGCGCTGTCGTCTGAAACACACGAGAGCAGGGCGGGCAGGTATCGCTGGTTCGATCGAGATCGCCCCAGCGGAGCCCATGCTTCGTCAGGTACTCGTGGGCGTCCATCCATTGGGTCTGTCCATATGTTGGTTCAATCTCATCGCAGAGGTATCCGCATCCGACACAAAAGCGCACCGGAGCGCACCGGTAGGGGTTTACTGTGTTTGCTGCTTTCTCGTTCGCGGCATGCGGCGCAGGGAGAGAAATCTGATATCCCAATCTTGGAATACGGTAGAGCACCAGCACTCCGTCACGCGACATCCGGTCCACGGTGGCAAAAATTACATTCCAATCATGATTTGAAATCTGCATCATGAGATTGTCCAAGGAGCATGGACCGGTTCTCTGCAAGACGTTGACGAGGGTATCTTCCACAGTGTCGTTCAGGGGTTCCATGTGAAGGACCTCCATGTAGGGTGAGGGGCTCGTTTTCGTCCGCATCATGCGCAGATATACGCATGTGCCATAACTAGGTAGCCTACTAGAAAAGGGAGGAATAGATACCTGAGGCACAATCCGCCTTGAACAATGCGGGTCAGAACCAAACAGGAAGATGGTCGATATTGACTATCTTTCAATTGAGTCCATGAGGTATACAATTCATTAGGAAAGTAACATCCAGGGGTACCGCTGATTTCACACTGACCCACTTCCGGGAGCCCAACTCTCTCCCGTGGGGCGTCTCGTTGGCCCGATTTCGGCGACGAACCGGACCATGCTCTCGACGCTGCTGGTGGTTCGCGCCTGACTTTTGATGAAACAGAATCAATTCGCACAGCAAGCCACTGCGGGGCATGGAACTCCAGGCGAGGGCGAGGAGCGTCTGAGGCTGTTCATAGAATGCGCGCCAGTGGCGATTGCGATGTTGGATACGAAAATGTGTTACATGGCGGTAAGCCGGCGGTGGGTGGCGGACTACGGTCTCGCAGGACAAGACCTGTACAGGCGCAGCCATTATGAAATCTTTCCCGAAATACCGGAACACTGGAAGCAAGTCCACCGCCGTTGTCTGGCTGGAGCGATCGAGCGCTCCGACGAGGAAGTATTTGTGCGGGCCGATGGCAGTCGTCAGTGGATTCGATGGGAGATTCATCCATGGCGCGGCGTCTCGGATGTCGTGGGCGGAATCGTCATTTTCACCGAAGATATCACCCTCCACAAGCAGGCAGAAGAAGCGCTGGGCCATGCGCGTCACAAGCTGGTTCAGCAGGTGGCGGAGTGGATGGCGGAGCGGGCGGCGGAGCGCACGGCTCAACTTACCGAGGCCATTGAGCGCTTCGAATGGGTAGTCAAGGCGACGCGTGACGGGCTATGGGATTGGGATCTCATTCACGATACCCTGTACTTTTCCCCTCACTGGAAGGAGATGCATGGGTTTCTGGAGACGGACAACCTGGAATCGCTCCAGGAATGGGCAGAACGAATCCATCCGGAGGATCGATCACGGATCCTGGGGCGTTTTCAAGCCTATTTGAAGAACCAGCAGCAGTTTGAGTTCTGGGAGGAATACCGCATCCGGAAGAAAAATGGATCATATATGTGGGTGCTCGATCGCGGCGTCGCCGTGTGGGACGGACAGGGACGCGCGGTTCGGATGGTCGGCGCGGAGACAGACATCACCTTGCGCAAAGAAGCGGAAGAGGCGGAACGCCGAAAAGCGCACGAGTTCAGTATGTTGGCCAACAATGTGCCGGCCCTCTTTTGTTATGTCGACAGGGATCGGCGTTATCGGTTCGTCAACAAGCGGTATGAGGAACTCTTCGGTTTACCTACCGAAGAGATCGAAAGAATGAGCCTATATGAGCTGCTCGGTCCTGAGGGATATGCTGCGGTGCTGTCGAATCTTGACGCGGCATTCCAGGGACAAGCCATTTCGTTCGAGTGCAGTCTACCGGTGCCAGGGATGGGCGTACATTGGTTTGCCGCGCAGTATGTGCCGGACCAAGACCCACAGGGTAACGTGGCCGGTCTCTTCATCCTGCTGTCCGATATCACGTCGCTCAAAATTACCGAGGCGGCCCTCCGGGAACGCGAAGTGCGATTGCAGTCTCTCAGCGGCAAGTTGCTGCGGGCTCAGGAAGAGGAACGACGGCGACTCGCGCGGGAGCTCCATGACGACTTCACGCAGCGGCAGGCCGCGCTCGCAATGGACTTGCGCACGGTTTGCGTGGCACTGTCGGACTCGAACCCCATAGGGGCTTCCCGATTACAACAGCTTGGAGATTCGGCGGAACGGCTGGCCAGGGATCTACAGCAGATGGCCCACCAGCTCCATCCGTCGATTCTAGAACATGTGGGTCTGGAGGCTGCGATGCGTGAACACGTCGATGAGTTCGCCGCGCGAACGGGATTGTCCATAGAGATTATGGTTCGAGAGCTGCCGAAGGCCGTTCCGCTCGAACAGGCGACCTGCCTCTATCGTGTATTGCAGGAAAGTCTGCAAAATGTGCGGAAACATGCCGAGGCGACCACCGTGCTAGTCCGGCTCCTGCGAACGGGTCGCGGCCTGGGACTCTGCGTCCACGATGACGGTCAGGGGTTTGAGCAGGCGAAGAGCGGTCGGAAGGGGCTGGGCTTGACCAGCATCGAGGAGCGGGTGAAGGGGCTCAACGGGACGGTCCACATCTATTCGAAACCCGGCGACGGGACAGAGGTGCATGCCTGGGTGCCTCTTGAAGACGTAGAATGTGAGGTGTGAAGCGTAAAACGGGTGGCACGATGTGCCAGGCGATTGACGAGGAACGGATATCGTGTGTTGCCATGGGAGAGTGTAGGCTGATTGTGCCGAGAAGAAAGTGCTGCTCATGAAAAAGCCCCGTGTGCTGATCGCCGATGATCATTCCATCCTGCTGGCCGGCTTGTGCAGGCTGATCGAGGATCGTTGCGAGGTGGTTGGAATGGTCGAGGACGGAAGGGCGTTGGTTGAGGCCGCAGCGCGTCTGCAGCCGGATCTGACGCTCCTGGATATCTCGATGCCGCTCTTGAACGGGTTGGACGCGGCGCGCCAGATCAAGAAACTGATACCCGATGCCAAGCTGCTTTTTCTGACGATGCATTCGAGTCCGACCTACGTCGCCGAAGCCTTTCAAGCCGGGGCGAACGGCTATCTGTTGAAACAATCGGCCGCCACCGAATTGCCGCAGGCGATCGAGGCGGTGATGAAAGGGCAGGCCTATCTTACGCCCGCCATTACCAAGCCCATCCTCGAGACAGTTTTTCGACCGGGGCATGCGGAGATCAACCGTCCGGTGACTGCCCTGACCACGAGGCAGCGAGAAGTGCTGCAGTTGATCGCCGAAGGGATGAGCACGAAAGACGCAGCGAATCTCCTGTGTATATCGGTGAAAACATTGAACTTTCACAAGAATCGCATCATGGAACAGCTCGATCTGCATTCCACACCCGCGCTCATCAAGTTCGCCATCGCCGAAGGCCTGGCGAGCATGGAATCCCGACCAGTCCCATTGAATCTCCCCTTCCCGAACCCGCATGACTGATGAAGTTTCTGCTGTAACCGCCAGTATGTTGGCGAAAGCCGTCGGACCAGAGGCTAGCCCGAATTATTCATGAACGCTTCTGCTGCAATCGCCGATCCGCTGCTACGACAAGCCTTCGTCCAGCTGGCTCGCCCCTCGAACCCTCTACGTACTGCACGAGTACGCATCGGGTCCTCACGGCTCCGTGCGCCGGTCTCGCAACGCGGCTCAGCGATTTCGCCACGAACCGTCATGAGTAGGGCTATTGGCAATCAGGAGGAATGTCCCCCCGTTTCCTCGTGATCTCGCTCTCCTCCAAGTCGCGATCCCCGGTACCATCCGTTCTACATATAAGTGGATCGGCGCTCACGATGCGATGACCCTGGTTCGCGATGTGGGGATATGGGTATGTGACTGATAGGGTGGGAGCCTATCCGTTGCCGGAGAGCATGGTGATTGTCTGCACCGTGCATCCAAATCCGCGGATGATCGATGATCGAGGAAGCGTTCTGCGACAGGGCCGGCGGGGTTTGCGCAGGAACAGTCGGTTCATGCCGACCTCGCAGCGGCGATTCATGCGGTGCATGCGGGTGACAGCATGGTGAATCTGCAGGAAGGCCAGACGAACGCCGAGTGGGGAGAGGCCAGTCGCGCCAGCCACAGCAGACAACGATCGAATCACACGCCTGCTGCACCTCGCCGGGCGGATGAGCGGACAAGGAGACGACAGGCCGTCTCAACGCCGTCATGTCCCAAGCGCAACCACTCGTAGCACTGCGTCAACAACAGTTGGATGACGCGTGCATCACCCTCGGTGTCGCCGATTCCAGTTCGCGGGTTTCGATCGAGAGAGGGATACCTGGGGCATAACTCCCCAAGGGTGCCCGATCAATCTGTTGCGTAACGGGCCAGAATGGACCCTCAGGCCTGTCTCACTGGAAGATTTGAAGAGGCCCACGTCTTGCACAAATGGAGTATGTGCCACACGCGAACTTGTGGTCGTCATGAGCGAGCGTTGCACACAACTACACTTTCAAGGAGGTTCGTATGAAGCAGCTGTTAGGAATCATGGCCCTGGCGATCGGCGCCATGTTGGTGTTGAACGGTCCCGCGTGGAGTGATGACAAAGGCAAGGGGAAGAAG
>JBDTPK010000232.1:0-5080 GCA_039932735.1 Nitrospirota bacterium | reverse complement strand
CAGCGTCGGTTATTTGTGATTTTATAATGCGGGAAGTCCGACAGGCTGCTAGAGGATTCGATCGCCAACCTCGATAGCCAGCAAAGCGCAGCAGTGGTCGAAACGTATGAAGGGGTTCAGCGAATTCGTGGGCTAGCCGGATGTGGCAAGACCATCGTTCTGGCTTTGAAGGTTGCTTACTTGCACGCCCGCCATCGGGACTGGTTGATCGCGGTGACATTCAACACGCGGTCACTGAAAAAGCAGTTCGAGTACCTCATTACGACCTTCGTGCTGGAGCAGACAAACGAAGAGCCGGACTGGGACAAAGTCCGCATCTTAAATGCGTGGGGGGCACCGGGCGGAACCGATCGCACTGGCATCTACTACGAGTTCTGCCGTGACCATGGCGTGGAGTATCTGGATTTTGGAACTGCCAAGAATCGCTTCGGGTCCGACAAAGCATTTGAGGAATCGTGTGAAACTGCCCTTCAAGGAGTCAAACAGTTCGCACCAAAATACGACGCGATTATGGTCGATGAGGCCCAAGATTTTGCGCCAAGTTTTTTGCTGCTCTGTTACGAATACATCAAGGAGCCGAAACGCCTAGTCTATGCATACGACGAGTTGCAGAACCTTGGGAACCGGTCACTCCCGCCTGTTGAAGAAATATTCGGGAAAAACACGGACGGAACTCCCCGCGTCGTTATCCACCCGTCCGAAGCAGGGAAACCAAAGCAGGACATCATTCTCGACACCTGCTACCGCAACTCCCGACCTGTTCTGTCCACGGCTCACGCACTTGGGTTTGGGGTTTACCGTGCCAAGGGCCTTGTTCAAATCTTCGAGAACAAGGATCTCTGGTTCGACATCGGCTATCAAGAAAACGACGGGGAGATCGAAGATGGCGAACTCGTAACCCTCCGCCGAACGCCAAAATCCAGTCCTGAATTCTTGGAAAAGCATTCCCCTGTCGAGGACTTGATTCAGTTCGAAGTCTTCGAGACGGCCGGAGCACAAACTGCGTGGCTCGTTGCGGAGATTAAGCGGAACCTAACTGAGGATGAACTTATACCTGACGACATTGTCGTCATTAACCCTGATCCGTTAAAGACGAAGGAGGCAGTCGGGGAAGCCCGACGGACGCTGATGCAGATAGGGATCAACTCGAACCTCGCGGGAGTGACGACGATTGCCGATGTTTTCACCGAGCCGGGGACTGTGACATTTACTGGCATCTATCGCGCGAAGGGGAATGAGGCGGCGATGGTCTATGTAATCAACGCACAGGATTGTTTTGGAGCGCTGTTGCCAAGAGATGTCGCACGCATTCGAAATCGCCTCTTTACGGCGATCACACGATCGAAAGGATGGGTGCGGGTTCTCGGTGTCGGGACAGCAATGTCGGCTCTGAAGGTGGAATTTGAAAAGGCGAAGGCAGAAAACTTTGCGCTGCGCTTTGTCTACCCAACCGAAGAGAAGCGGAAGACGATGATGATCGTAAACCGTGACATGTCGAAGACGGAGCAGGACCGAAGCAATAATCGGCGAATCAACTTCGCCGAGATTATTGAATCCTTGGATTCAGGAAAAAGCTTCATCGAAGACTATCCGGAAGAACTGGTGAGCAAGCTTGAAACCTTTTTGGCCAAAAAATCCAAACGCCGCCGGAAATGACACCGCAGCAAACGCTCAAGCAGATCAATGAACTCACACAGACGCTGGTGAGGCTGAGCCTTTCGAATGAGCAGAACTTTCCGACAACGCAAGGGAAACCCAATGCCGCGTTCGAAATTTCAGTGCGCACTGCCGCAGGAATGAGCGTCGCACTAAAGAACGTGGCTTACCGGGACATCTACGAGGAACTGGAGAAGG
Source organism: Nitrospirota bacterium (assembly GCA_039932735.1). Classification (GTDB taxonomy): domain Bacteria; phylum Nitrospirota; class Nitrospiria; order Nitrospirales; family Nitrospiraceae; genus Palsa-1315. The sequence continues at coordinate 3,226 of JBDTPK010000232.1, read as the reverse complement.
CGCGGTGCTTCAACATTAAGATGCTGGATGGCGCATTGGTTTCACTTCGCTACCGGTTCTTGGCCGGAGTCATCTTCGAACATTCGCTCTCATATTTCCCATCTCCGGACCTCGAACATTTTCAGAATGAGCCGGGGATTTATCTGGAGGACGAAATCTATGCGGATGTCGTCGCAAATAATATCGTGCCGTTTCCTGTCCGTTTTGACTTTAGCAACGACGAAGAGAAGTTTGTTGATGTTCACCATCCGTATTCCCACTTAACGCTCGGCCAATACAAGAATTGCCGGATACCAGTCTGCTCCCCTCTTGGTCCACTCGCGTTCGGCGGCTTCATTTTGAGGAACTTCTACAACACGGCGTTCCGCAAATTCTCAGCCAAGTTTCCAACCAGCAAGTTGGGATTCGCCAATACAATCACCGCGAAGGAAAGAAAGATCCCACATGTTGTCTGTGGCGTGTAGCTGAGCATGACCCTCAACGAATCCGTCGTCGAAGATGCCGCCCTCGCCTGGCTTAGTAGTCTAGGATACACGGTGCTGCATGGCCCCGATATCGCAGTAGGTATGCCTGGTGCCGAGCGCAGCGACCCTAATTATCGCGATGTAGTGCTTGAGCGGCGTCTGCGCGAGACAGTGGAGCCGCTCGTCCCCGTCGATCTGCGGTTCACGAACGCCGAGAAGTTCGTCGGGATGGCCAGGTGACGGGACGGACCGGTAGAAACTAGCGAATAGCCGACTCTCATATTAGCGTTCAGCCGCCCAAAAGACTTGCAGTCAGCCGCCCGACGGATCTACCATCAGCTGTGCCTAGAGCCGCCACACAGTCCCCCGCTACCTCGCGCCCCGCCTACGCGAGGCCCTCGGCGACACCCCAGCCGTCTTGATCCACGGGCCGCGCCAGAGCGGCAAGACGACGCTGGCGCGCGACGTCGACGAGCCATGCGGGTATCGCTATGTGTCGTTCGACGACGAGGCCATCCGCATCGCAGCCAAGGGCGATCCGGTCGGCTTCGTGAGCGTTCTCCCCGCAAAGAGCATTCTCGACGAGGTGCAACGAGTCCCGGTGATCTTCACGTCGCTCAAGGCCGCCATCGACCATCGCAGAACTCCGGGCCGCTTCATCCTCACCGGGTCTGCCAACGTTCTGTTCGTTCCAAACCTCGCCGATTCGCTCGCCGGGCGTATGGGTATTCTGCGGCTGCATCCCCTCACGCAATGCGAGATCGAGAACCGGCGACCGCGCTTCATCGATACGCTGTTTCGTGGCGGATTCAAGACCGGGATCGCTGAGCGCCTCGGCACCGCCCTTGCGGAGCGCATTGCGGCCGGTGGATATCCTGCTGCCTTGGCACGCCGGGCGCGTGCGCGCCAGCGTGCCTGGTATCGCGATTACGTCGAAACGCAGATTCGACGCGACGTGCGCGATCTGACACGCATCCATTCGCTCGATGCGCTGCCGAAACTTCTTGCTCTGGCGGCGACCCAAACCTCACGGCTCGTCAATATCGCGAATCTCTCGGCGCCCTTCGAGTTGACCCGCCAGACCATCCATGAGTATGTGACGCTGCTCGAACACGTGTTCCTGCTGGAACGGTTACCGTCGTGGCACACGAACCGGCTGAGCCGACTGGTGAAGAGGTCCAAGCTCCATATGGGCGACACGGGAGTCGCCTGTTCGCTGCTGGGGATCGACGCCGTAGGACTCGACAAGGACCGGCAAATGCTGGGTAGGCCGCTGGAGACGTTCGTGTTGCAGGAGTTACAGCGCCAGGCAAGCTGGCGGCCGGAACCGATCAGTTTTTTCCACTTCCGTGATCGCGACGACTTCGAGGTTGATATCGTTATGGAGCAGGGCCACTCGGCCGTAGCCGGCGTTGAGGTGAAGGCTGCCGCAACGGTTGGCGGAGCCGACTTCCGGGGGCTTCGCAAGCTGCGCGATGCCGCACGAGAACGCTTCGTCGCAGGCGTCGTCCTCTATGACGGCAGCGCCTGTGTCGACTTCCGCGACGGCCTGTTCGCAGTACCCGTGCGAAGGCTCTGGGAGTCGCCATGACAGCTGCCTCTACAGAGTCCGTCGTCGAAGATGCCGCCCTCGCTTGGCTGGCAGGGTTGGGCTACACCGTTCTCCACGGCCCCGAGATCGCAGTAGGCGAACCGTCAGCCGAGCGCAGTGATCCGAACTATCGAGACGTGTTGCTGGAAGGCCGCTTGCGTCAGGCGCTCGTACGCCTCAATCCAGACCTGCCAGAAGAGGCCCTGGAAGATGCCTATCGCAAGCTAATCCGAAGCGATGCGCCGTCACTGATCGAACGCAACCGCGTTGTGCATCGAATGGTCGTGAACGGAGTTACGGTCGAGTACCGACGAGGGGATGGGTCCATCGCGGGTGCACAGGCTCGGGTGCTCGATTTCGATCAACCAAACAACAACGACTGGCTGGCCGTCAACCAATTGACGGTTGCGGAAGGGCAACACACGCGCCGCCCGGATGTGGTGTTGTTCGTGAACGGCCTGCCGCTCGCAGTGATCGAACTGAAGAACCCTGCTGATGAGAGCGCCACCATTTGGAGCGCCTATCAACAACTCCAAACCTATCAGGCGCAGATTCCCTCCCTCTTTACGACTAACACGGCGCTGATCGTCTCTGACGGGGTGCAGGCACGGATTGGGTCACTGGGCGCAGGGAAGGAATGGTTCAAGCCCTGGCGCACGATTATGGGGCGGAAAGATGCCGCCTCGAACCTGGCTGAATTACAAATCATGCTTGAAGGAGTATTCGAGAAGCGACGATTCCTGGACTTAGTACGGCACTTCATTGTTTTCGAGGATGAGGGTGGCGGCAAACTCACCAAGAAGATGGCGGGCTACCACCAGTTCCACGCGGTAAATGTGGCCATAGAAGAAACCTTGCGGGCAGCCCGCCGCGTGGCGGAACACCAGGCCGCAGATGTCTTGGGCCACTACAAGTCTGGGCACCAGCCAGGTGGCGAATCCGGAGATCGGCGGGTCGGTGTAGTGTGGCACACACAAGGCTCGGGCAAGAGTCTGACGATGGCGTTCTACGCGGGACGGGTGATCTTGCATCCGACGATGGCCAATCCGACGATCGTGGTCCTCACCGACCGCAACGACCTCGACGATCAACTCTTCGGTACCTTCGCCCGTTGCCATGATCTGCTTCGCCAGCCATCGGTGCAGGCAGTGGATCGCGCAGACCTGCGTGA
>JBDTPK010000231.1:0-5092 GCA_039932735.1 Nitrospirota bacterium | reverse complement strand
ACCATCGAAGACGCCGTGAAGATGATGGAGGAGAAACACTTGCTGAATCTTCCCGAGAAGCAGAATGGCAGAGGAGCCTACTCCGTCACGCGACACGACCTTCTGCGGGCCTGGATTGGGCTTGGCACGTCGGGAGAAGACTAAGAAGGGGGGTCGTCGCTCCAGGGACGGGCACGTTGATATTCGAGGAGCCGAAACATGAGAGGTAACTTTTTACTGGCGCAGAAGGGGCCGTGCACCCTGAGGCGCCGACATCATAAGGAGGTGTGTGATGAAGACATTAAAAGTGCTCGGCAGTATCGTCTGTGTGAGTGTGATGCTGGCCACAGGAGTCTCGGCCGAGATCCTCGGGATGGAGCCTGGGACGTCGGCGAATCCCAAAGACAATGTACCCAAGGATATTCAACGGAGCGATGTGTCCGGCGAAGATAAGTTTCCGGGCGGCAGCGGCCCCGGCACACGAGGGAAGGCATTAACGGGAGGCATGGAAAAAGAGAAATCCGATCCCGTCACCCGACAAGAGCTGGAACAAAACGCCAAACAGGGAGGTGGTGCGGCGCTCAAGGCAGAGGACCTCAATGAGAAGAGCAAGACCACAAAGAATAAATAAAGGTATGAAGAGCACGCACCGCGGGACTGGGAACGACGGACCCAATGGAGGACCCGAAGATGTTTCAACAGCAGAGGTCAGACAACAGGGTACAAGGTCAGGGGTTGATCAATGAACAGCCCATGGACAAGCAGTAACCGGCCAATCGGCCCGCGAGTGAGCGGGGTGCCAAGTCGAACGAAGCGTCACTGCGTCGCCGGTCTGTCACCGCGCAGGTTGAGGCACCCGAACGAACGTCAGCCAATGGGGCATGCGTACAGGTAAATCCTGCTTACGTGAACATCCGTCTAGACAAAAGGGGGAATTCTGATGAAGCCGCAGAAAGCACAAGAATCCGGAGAGAGGAAGCTACCCACAGAGAGGCTCACTCAGCCTGATGCACCCACTCCGCTCAGCACGCCTGTGCATCAAGCGCGACCGTCGTTCGACGATCTGCACGCGCATATTGCCACACGAGCCTATGAGTTGTATGTCCAACGGGGCTGCTCCGCAGGTGGTGATGTGGATGATTGGCTGGAGGCGGAACGGGAAATTGTGAGCCGTGAATTTCCAGTCTATTCCAGTTTGGGAAAAGAAGACTCCCTGTGATCTTCGAATAAGTGCGTATCGGCGAATCGTCAGATGGGGTGTGCAGGGAGCAGGCGCATGATGCGATCAGGTCACAAGGAGGTTTTTCATGGGCAACGTCCTGAACATTCAGACCATTGTCCTGGCAGTTCTGCTGTGTGGGTGCCTGTCGGGAGCGGTCGCTTTGGAGAGCAAGAAGCCAATGGGTGCTCGTCCGATCGTGCACCTGCTTGCTGATCACACGCAGAGCGACGAACAGATCAAATATACGGTCGAGGAACAGCTCCGAACGGACGGCCGTATTGATTGGGAACTGCTCGACGTCGAGGTGCAGCAAGGATTTGTCATCCTGTACGGCGAAGTCTTGACGGAGGACCAGAAGGGACTGGCCAGCTTGATTGCCAGCACCGTTCCCGGAGTGAAGGAGTTGGACAACCGCATCATCGTCGATAGGGCGCTTTCGAAGGACTATCGTCTCCGAAAAGCCGTGTGGAGTGCCTTGCGGAATGTGGATGCGTTGCGAGACCAAACGCAAACGTTGAAGGTCCTGGTAAAGAATTCGGTGGCCACGTTGTCCGGTTCGGTTGAGGAGCCGATCCAGAAAGAGGCGGCAGGGAAGGCGGCGCAATCGGCTCAGGGATTGGACAAGGTGGTCAATGCGATCACCGTACAGCCAAGGCCTTTGCAGACCGAGCAGGAACGATTACGCAAAGAGGGTGTGGAGCTGATGCCGTGAGCCACTTTCCGTAACAGGCTGCGCGTGCATGAGCGGAAAATCTGAGAACAGGCAGCGGATGATGAATCTCTTCGCACGCCGCGATCCAACGAGACGTTGGCCACGGTAAGGGATTCGAGTGGTCATCAGGAGCGGGAAAGAGAAGATGCCATGCACCTTACATATTCTCGTCATTGGGTTCCCTGTCTCATTCTCATCATGCTCTCAGTCAGTCTTTCCCACGGTCTGTGGCCGCCAGGAGTCGCATACGCTGGAACGACAGGGGTCAGTGAGCGAGCGGTATTGCTTCCGGATGATCGGCTGGTCCACGGAACGGTGCAAGCCGTGAGATCCGGGCAAATTCAGGTCGATATCGGTGAACTGATGCCCGTGTATCTGTCGGTTGAAGCGGCGCGTGAAAAAGGGATGCCCTTGCTCCAACCGGGCGACAAACTCACGATGGTCGTGTCGGGCGAGAACGACTTCATCGACTTTCACCTGGCGAATCAACCAGGCTGGGACCGCGTGCTCAAAGGATCTCTCCTTCAACCGATGGTGGGCGACCAGCGGTGGGCAGTGATTCGCACGACGCAGGGCTTGAACGAACCCTATGAGGTGGCCGAGGGCGCGCGGCAGACGGTGCTGAATATTCCGGTCGGCGTCCCGGCCCTGTATCTCCTGAATAAAGGCAGCATCATCATTGACGCGACATTTGGGGACGAGCGTGCGCTGCTGAACACCTTAGCGAAGTGGTCGAAGGACCGGCAACAGGTGCTCCGCCCGTAACCCACAGACCCCCACTCCGCGACCAGTCGCGGACCGTGAGCCAGGTTGTCCGGAGGGCAATGGGGAGAAAAACCTGGACGCACTGACGACGACCGACTCCGAGCGCGATCCTGTTCGAGTTCTCACGAATGAGGGTGGGCGGAAGATCTAGACGGGCTTGTTCGAATTATCAACCAAGGAGGTGTTATGACCACGACCGGAGCCATCATTCTACGAGTCATTGGAGTCGCTGTGGGCCTGTACCTTGCCGTCCCTGGCAGCCCGCTGTTGTCCCACGCCGATGCCCGTATCACGGCGGATACCAAGGTGGAGCGGATCGGGCAACCCTTAACGGACGAGGAAATGCGAGCCATCTCGTTTTCCGCAGGCCGTATTCTTAAGCACGTGGATCAGGCGAACCAGGCGATCGCGAAGAAGGATAAAAGCGCCGCGCTCATCCAAATCGACAAGGGGCTCACCCTGGCCAAGATTATCGAGCAGTCGATTCCGCCGACCACGGTCAAGTCCACGATCAAAGCGGGAACGCTCCAGTATTGGGATGAGGACACAGTCAAGTCCCTGACGGTGCCGATCTACCAGGAGCTGGACACGATTTCCATTCTGAAGCCGGTGGTGGCCGCCAAAAAAAAGGCTGCCAAAGCCAATACGTCCGCAAAGAATACATCGGCAACAGAACAGGTCGAAGAGGTGGGGGAGAGCTATACCGGCATTACGCTCAATGTGGCGGATGCCAAGGCCCATCTGGAGACAGCGAAAGTCGCGCTGACCGAGGGACACTTCGATGCGGCGTCTAAGGATTTGTCGACCATTCAAGAGGAGGTCACTGTTGTGTACGCGGGAGAACGGGGCCCCTTAGCCGATGCTCGGGAAGACCTGGCGCTCACGCAAATCTTTATGGACCAGGGACTCCGCAAGCAGGCGCAGCTGGCGCTGACCGACGCATCAGCTTCGTTGAGCCGGTACGAAAAATCCAGTGGAACGCATCAAGCGGACGTGAAGACCTTGCAGGCGGAAATCGCGGCCCTAAGCAAGGAGCTTGACCAGTCAACGGAAGGTCCGCTGGAGAACGTCAAGACGAAGATCATGGGCTGGTGGGATCGAGTGAAGAGTTGGGAGTCTCGGCATTTCTCGGGAACCGAAAGTCCCACAACGGGGCTGTCGTAATCACGCTCCTCCCATGACTGGCCTTCGGGAAGCAGCGAAGAGTGTTGCCACATCGTGAGGTGCCGGCGGTCAACGAGAGGGCTGGCCCCGCTCACTGGGACCATTGGTCGCCACGATAGTTGAATGCTCTGCCGGACTCTTGCATCTGGGGGCACTCGCTTGAAGCAGACTGTTTGCTGTACGAGAAGCGGCGATCCGATGCCAGCAGATCGACCCAGCTCATGTGCCTGCACAAAGCCGGCAGAGTCGGTTCAGTCGTGAGGCGGAGAAAGGAGCGAGACGATGAGTGGGGGGGAGATCCCGTCCGGCCCCGAGGGATTCGAATTGCGTGATAGCGTACATGAGGGACTCAACAAGTTCGTCGGGGTCATTCACCATGAAATAAGGAGGAACGTCCCATGAAGCAGATATGGATGACAGTCATGGCAGTGGCGGTACTTGGCGTGGGCCTGAGCCTGCAGCCGACCGTTTCGCTAGCGGGGAAGGCCGATGTTCATGTGCAGGAGGTGATCAAGCACGCCAAGGAAGGGATTGCGCACACGAAGAAAGCGATCAAGCATCTCGATGAGGCCGTCAAAGCGACCGGCAATGAGCATGCTAAAGAAGCGCTGCAACATGCGAATGAAGCGGTGGAGCACGCGGAGCAATCGCTCGCTCATGCCGAGATGGAAGCGAAGAAACAAGAAGAGAAGTAGCGGCGCGAGGAACGCACAGAACCTGAGCCTGGTGCTGCCGGTGCGTCTATCACCGGCAGCACGAGCAGGAGGTGGGAATTTTGGCGAAGTGGTCGAAGAACCAGCAACGGAGGAACCGTCAGTAACTCACAAGCCCCCCATTGCGAGAACAGGAGCGGACCATGAGCCAGATTGCCAGGAGTCAACCACAGTGACGAGCAGGTACCGATGGTACCCCCAACGAATGAACAAAAAAAGGATGGCACGCTCATGGGAGGACGCCTGCTCATTGCCGTGACGCTCGTGGGAATCTCTGTCAGTATCCTCGGCGCAGGCATTCCCGCGTCGGGCACACTTAGGATCGACAACGGGGCGGACATTCACGCGGATGCAGAGACGGTGGGCCACATTGCGGAGGCCTTCAATCGCGCGGAAGACGCCATGGTGACGAAGGACCTGGATGCCCTCATGACGGTCTATTCTGAACGCTATCGCGATCAGGCTCTCACGAAAGCGGATATGCGGAAGATCTGGAAGAGCTTTTTTGAACAATACGATCAGATCCACACGCTCCAT
>JBDTPK010000230.1:0-5112 GCA_039932735.1 Nitrospirota bacterium | reverse complement strand
TTACGCTGCCTTCAACGAAGACAGTGAGGGCCGCTGCTCCGATGACCCAGTCCCGCTTATTCGAGACACGGTCGAGCCAGGCACGGTAGCGCCGACTGGCCGGTAAGAGGCGCACGGTTTCAAATTCGCGTGCTGGAAATCCAAGGCCTGCCATCATGGTCAGGAATAGTTCTGGGTGCGACTTCTCCAGCGAGAGCCCACCGGTGTCTTCTTCGTAAATATTTTCGGCGAGCATTCGGCGGATCGGGGCCGGAGGGTTCTGCCCGTGAATGTGTGCCAGAAATACAGGAAAGTCCCTTACGTATACACCATATTCCTGTTGGAAGTGGCGCTTGAGTTGATCGACAGTGACCGTTCCGTCGGCGAATGCCGGCCAGGCCCAATGATGCTTACGGCTCATAATACGCAGGAGTTCTTCTTGGAATCGACTTTTGGTCATGGAGCGTGTCATATCTGTTGCCTTCCTGGTGAGCGGCTCGATACAATTCGATGGCGTGGAGGTGTGTTCATGAATCAGATCACGATTCAAAATCCAGAAGACATTCTATCGATGCTGGCCGAGGTGTCCCTGCGTGGGTCGGGTTTTGTCACGGACTGTCTCCTCGACTATGCGTTGGAGGAAGGCTTCACGGAGCCGATCTTTCTCAATGCCAGCGGAGATGACCCCGATGCGTATTTTAAAGGCCAATCTCCTGCCTGGGCGGTGTATCAGATCCGAGAATGGAAACGTGTGTTGACCATTTCGGGCGGTTTCGGCAAAGAGCGTCGCGTGCAAATTACAGAAACTCCATAGCCCTTTCTGAGTGTAAGAGGGAATGCAGCGAAAAAGCAATGAAACGACGGAGGGTCAACTGCCTGTTGTTGGTTTGAGGATGGAGTGTGTCTCATGCCGATGATTCGACTCACTGAGCCGCAAAGCATGGGCGAGCTGGCAATGATTATGAGTCTGCTGGAGGGCAGCGGGATTGACTACATCGTTCAGAACGAACATGTGAGTAGCTTGTATCCAGGACTCTCCATTCTCAACTCGAGTGTCATGGTTAACGCGTGCGATCAGGTTTATGCGGAAGTATTGCTGAGCCTACTGCGGTTGGAGGTAGGTGATGACTCGTCGCAGCCGTGAGCCGATACGTAGTGGTGTGAAAAGCTGTGTTGGTCCCCGAGAGCTTTTATGGTTCGCATGTGCGGGACACAACAGAAACGCACTCTTGCAGGATGCTCAATAAGGTTGTCCGACAAGGTGGTAGTACTCAGTAGTCAGTAATTAAAACGACAGCACCGCCAACAAAACCCGCTTAGAATAAGGTCAACGAAGACGTTGTGTTTTCCAAATTACCAACTTGTGAGTAAGTGAATGGCCAAGGAGATACAGACCGCACTTCGTGGAGGCCGTTCGCCCCGAGAATGAATCTTGGCGAACGGATACGCTCTCCCATTGATGGCAACTTCCGAGAATCTCCTTCCCGACGGTGAGGGTTTGAACGATGCGAGAACGCTTCTGGTGGGCTTTGTCAGCATCCTCCTACGGTCGCGATTTTGGGCTGTGCGGGTTCGACGGGGACTGAGTGGGGAGCCGTTCACCTGAGCCTTGAAACCAACCGCCGATGAGGTTGCCCTCTTCAAAGTACAGATAGCGGTGTTTCACCACCGCGGCGCTTTCCCAATCTTCAAAAATCCATTCTTCGCGACGGATGCCTTCCTTGGTGAAGGTCGTGTTGATCGTTTGCGGTCCTCCCCAGGCTTCTAACACCTGTTCTTTCGACATCCCGACCATGACCCGATGTTCCGCGATATGGTTTTGAAAGTCTGGGTCTATGAGTTGTGCGATGAGCGGCCAGATCACCATGATGAGAACAAACAGGCCAAGCCCAGTATAGATGATAACCCGGACCGGTCGTCGGCGGATGAAGGGAGTTGGTTCTTCCAGATCGGGTTGAGAGGCGTTCATGGATTCATGGGTAGTCGCGGTGGTGTGAGACATAATGCGCCGCATCGTAGCAACGTAAATTGGAGAGAGTCAAGCAAAGTAAAACAGTTTGTCTCAATCTAATCAATGAGATAGGAAGAGTATGTATACTTATGGTGATGGGTCTATTCAGAAATGAGATGATTCTGAGAGATCGACGAGACCACTGTCTCGTTGATGGTGGTACGGTCACTATTTTTTTTGCAACCCTGCTCCTCTTGATCAGTTGCCTTCTCTTATCAGGGACCGCTTTTGCCACGACCATCTATTCCTATGTTGATGAACGTGGTACTCCGGTTCTGACCGACAACTTCGAGAGTATTCCCGAACGGTATCGTGCGAAGGTGCAAGTGACGGAACAGGCTCCCAAAAGCGCAACCGATCATTCGGCCGCTGTTAGACTACAACAGAATATTGCTGATTGGGCACGCAGCCAAGATGGCATGCTTGGTATATTCACTCAGAGTATTTCTGGGTTGACTCCCTATCAGTCTAAAGTTTTCACCTTCGGCGGTATCGCCGCGGTGATCTGCCTACTTGCAAGGATCTTCGGCCGGAACCAAGTCATCCGTTTCCTATCGCTCTGGTGCTTGATCATGGTGGGTTTGATCGCTCCTGCCTTGTTCTTTACCTCGCGAGATGCCCCGTTGGATCGATTGACCGGTCAGGCAGAGAAGATCCAAGACAAACAACAAGAACACCTCCAGCGCGCACTCTAGACCCGCATTTCCTTCTCATCGCCGCGTCATGAATTCCACGCAGGTGCGTACTAGCGTACGGTTACGATAGCATTTCCGGGTTGAGCGCCTGTGACGTCTCTCTCGTGCCAGACACACGGTTTGGTTGTGGGCCCATAGGCGGCCACAAATGCGTCGAGGGCCTGAAGTAATTCTTCGACCTTTCAAAAGCTGGCAGTCGTGAACGCCCTTCGCGCTAGAATCCCAAAGCAGACTTCAACTTGGTTGCGCCCACTGGCCGACGTCGGCGTGAAATGAAACATGACATTCGGGTGTGCTGCCGACCACGGTTCGTTCCATTTGTGATGGCAATCATTGTCCAAGGTTACGTGGATCTTCTTGCCTTCTGGCATCTCTGACATCAGATGATCCATGCAGTCCAGAAACGTCAGTCGGCGGTTTTGTCGGGTGATGTGCGTGGGGATCGCACCGGTGGCGACTCCGGTGTGGCAAACAGGTTCAACCTGCCGTGCCGTATGTAGGTGCGCTTGAACCTGTGGACGAGTTTACCATTGGTGGTCTCCCAAAGGGGCGCTCCTCAAAGCGGGATGGCTGAGCGCAACGCGATGATCGACCGAACCCACGCACTGCCTGTGGTGCGGCCATGCCCGCTCCTGGAGGTGGCGCGCTCGACGGCCTTGCTCAGCCCCGTCCGGTGTCCGAGTCTGATCTGGCGCTTATGCGCTGGATCGACGAGTTCCATCTGGCCTCTCCGTTTGCCGGAGCCCGAATGGTGCGCGATCTGTTGCGGCGAGAAGGCCACCGGAGCGTGCGCACGCGGGTGCGCCACGTGATGGCTCGCCTGGGCATCGCAGCGCTGTCCCGCACCCCCCCTACCAGCCAGCAACATCCGGCGCATCGAGTGGACCCGTATCTGCTCCGCCCTCTGGCGATCACCCGATCCAACCAAGTCTGGGCGGCGGGTATCCCGGACATTCCGATGGCGCCTGGCGTTGTGTATCGCTTCGCGGTCCTGGATTGGGTGAGTCGCCGGGTGTTGGCATGGCGGCTGTCCAACACGCGGACGACCGACTTCTGCATCGAAGCGGTCCGAGAGGCCCTGGCCAGCTCCGGCACTCCGGATATCTTCAACACGGACCAAGGCGGCCAGTTCACCAGCCAGGAGTTCACGGGGCGCCTGAAAGACCCGGGCATCCCAATCAGTATGGACGTCACCGGCTGCTGGCGAGACCACGTGTTCGTGGAACGGCTGTGGAGGAGCGTGACGGACGAGGAGGTGTATGTGCGGGCCTACGACAGCATCAGCGCCGCCCGTCAGGGAGTGGGGCGGTACCTGACGTGCTACAACCAGCACAGACCGCCCAGGGCGCTTGATGGCAAGACGCCAGAACAGGTGTACGGCGACAACCTGACGACACGGCGCACGGCCGCATAGTCAGAACACCGCGAGACGCCACGTAAGGAGTGGAGCGTTCTCTCCAAACAAAGGGGGCCACCTTTTCCCGGACCCGGATCCTGTGGCGCACGCACACACTCCCTGCCCTGTCGTTGACTGTAAAACTCAAGACTTGATTTGTCAGACAGTGTCGGTTTGACTCAGAAGTCTGACACCGTGAGATCGATCAAAGACGGCTCTTGCCATTTTCATAGCGGCCCCCCTATTCTGGTCTGGATTATGGGCGTTGTCATGTTTGCGGTCCCTCAGAGAGAAATGGGCGGCGCCGAAATTGAGATAGCCGGAATCATCCAGCAACCAGACATTGTCCGAGAGATAAAGCTCTAACTTTTACACGACAACGTAGTGGAAACGTTTCAACAGGCCAGTTTGTCAACAGCCTGCGAGCCAATGGTGTAGTTTTCGGAGGGAAGGTCAGCAGCGCAAGCTGATTGATGTTTCAGGAGTTGAAGATATGAGCCTAAGTTTCGTCGTAGTAGCAAACCCCCGACTGTAGCAATTGCGCTGATGAATTGAGCGCGTTAAGCACGAATGAGAAGATGGCTGAGTCGAGAAGGTTCTTCGATGTGCATGGCTGCGGATGGATCAATCACTCGTTTTAGTCTTGTCCGATCATTTGGACTCACCTGGATTATTTCCACCGCAATCCAGTGCTCATAAACTCTTCTGACTTCCGCCAGCCGGATGTTTATAAAGGGCTCCTCGCCTTCCACCCATAGTTGGACTTTCACAAAGTCCCCTACTTTCAGGTGATCAGGAGTGGAGAGCTTGCACCCACCCTCTAAGTGTTCGAGGACGCACCCGTCGGCTTCAAGCTGCCTGTTTGCGTTGGCAAGCACGCAGTCAATAGTAAACTTCGTACTATCCCACCAGGTCTGTTCTTTCCCCTGAGTCATCATAGTTTTAATATTATCGTGCTGAAGAGGGTTGTGTTGCTATACCTCAAGAGGTGGGGGAGGCGTGTTTGATACGGTAGGGTATAGATAACTGTT
>JBDTPK010000229.1:0-5115 GCA_039932735.1 Nitrospirota bacterium | reverse complement strand
AAGATTACGGTCCCTTGCGATTCCAGCAGAGGGATGTGTAGCACGCCGTGGGTCACGAGGAGGATGAGGAGTGGAATCAGCAGCGTGGTGGTGAATCCCGTGAACCAGGTCAGGCGTGAGAACTCCTGTTCTTCTGCATGAGGGTCCGCATGAGGGAAGGTCGGTTCCTGACGAGCCTTATGGATCACGTTTCCGGAATTCAGGAACATCGTGGCCTTGAACAGTCCGTGGGCGATGAGATGGAACGCGGCGAGCGAGAAGGCACCCAATCCGCATTCCATAATCATGTAACCCATCTGCCCGATCGTCGAGAAGCCGAGGGTGTTCTTGATGTCGTTCTGAACGAGCATCATGGTCGCGCCGAGAATCGCCGTGAGCGTCCCGACTACAAGCGCCACATGCAGCGTGGTCGAGCTCAAACCGAAGAGCGGGGCCAGGCGATTGATGAGAAACCCGCCGGCATTGATGATCCCTGCGTGCAACAGGGCCGTTGCTGGTGTTGGCGCATAGAGATAGCCAGGGAGCCAGATGAACAAGGGAAATTGGGCGGACTTACTCATGGCTCCAATGAACAGAAGCAGTGTGATCACCGTCGTCCCGCTGATCTCGATACCGGGCCAAGGCGAGAGCATGATCGGAAATTCAGCGGCCTTGGCGAACAACGGTTGGAATTCCAACGTCCCATACAGCTGATAGGCGAGCACGATGCCGGATAGAAAGGCCACATCGCCGACCCGCAAGAGGGTAAAGGTTCTGACCGCCCCTTTGCGCGTCGCCTCATGGGAATGATTGTGAGCGAGCAGATAGAGTAGACAGCTGATGACTTGCCAGAGTAGGAACAGCATCATGAGGTTGACGCTGGATACCATACAGAGCAGTACAGAGATCGTGAGGCCGATGAGCGCAAGAAATCGTCGATCATGGAGATCCTGATACATATGGCCGATCGAGTAGGTGTAGATGACGATGCCGACACCGGAGATCAGCACCATCATGACCGCGCTCAGGCGGTCGATAAAGAGACCCATAGGGAAAGCCAAGGTGGCGAGAGAAGTAGGGTCGTAGAAACGAATGATGATCGGCCCCTCCGTCGCCACAAACCACAGGGTCGTAATGGCGCTGAGAAAAGTGGCGCCGATGGGAAAGGCTGCGATCTTGGCTCGGAGATTCCTCGATCCCTCGTCGCCCACCAGCGCAATGAGCGCTGCGAGGAGAGGGAGCAACGGAACGAGTATGGCAGCGTACACCGGTACCTCAATACGTTTGTTATTGGTCTCTAGGAGCCTGTCTGACATTGACCGTTCTACTACGGCGAACGATCCGCGACCATCTGCGTCGTTCTCGGCCCGAAAAAATCCTCAACGTATTCCAGCGAATACGCCTCCGGTTTTTCCGTGCCCGCGGCCTCGCATATGGCCGCACCTCCTTCGCCTCGTCACGAAGGCAATGTCGGACAGGCTCCTAGAAAACACAAAAGCCAACCAGGAACCCCTAATAGCTAAGTGGGGTAACTCCAGTTGGCTTGTACTACGACCTGCCATTCTTGCGAATTGCCGGTCACCCTACGGCCCCTGTGTATAGAAATCGGCGTCTCGCCTGTCTTGGCACTATAGGTGGTAACGTGGGACAGGAGACATCGCCGTATGAGACTTTCCGCAAGATGAATAATATGTTACGAGGATCGCCGTCAAGCAATTAGATAACGCGCAACTTCCCTTCGTCACACGTCATGACCCAAAAGGCCTAGGCATCGAATCCTTTTGGATGAAAGGCTTACGTTTGCACTTGTTCGAGCCGACTCGCGCTCCTATAATCCAGAAGCCGACCCGGCCCCACGCCACAATCTTTCCCGCGCGCGCGATAGGACATTTAGTGGAAAACGCCATTCGGAATGCCATCATCAAGTTTGAGCAAGAGTTCATAGGCCGAGGCCCTGACGATGTGCGTGCCTTCATCGTCCGGGATCTTGTGGTGGTCAGGCTCAAGGGGGTGCTGACACCGGCCGAACGTCAACTGGCCAAAACGGTGGACGGTATCGACATGGTGAAGCGATTGCGGCAGAACTTGATTGCCCTGGGTCGCGACAAGCTCTGCGAGCAAGTGAGTGATATTACCGGCACCAAAATCCTCGCGCTCTTTACTGATATCGATGTGCAAATCGGCGAACGGGTCTTCGTGTTCACACTCGACCGCGACATCCAGGGCGGGAGTCGATAGAGCAGGCTAGACCTGGTATGTTGCAGTCATGACCAAGCGCCAACTAGAAACCCTCTCCTTCGACAACTCCTACGCCCGGCTACCCGAGGCGCTCTATGCGAAGCTGAACCCGACTCCGTTTTCCGAGCCTCCTCATCTCATCAGCTTCAATCCCGCGGCAGCCGAATTGATCGATCTGGATCCGGAACAGGCGAAGCGACCGGAATTTCCCGCGGTGTTCGGCGGGAGCATGCTCATTCCAGGGATGGAGCCGTTGGCGATGCTCTATTCGGGCCATCAATTTGGGGTCTATGTGCCGCAGTTGGGAGACGGGCGCGCGATCCTCCTTGGAGAAGTGCGGAACGAACGGGGCGAGAGGTGGGATCTGCATCTGAAAGGGGCGGGACTGACACCGTTCTCGCGAGAGGGAGATGGCCGTGCGGTGTTGCGTTCAACCATCCGCGAGTATCTCTGCAGCGAAGCGATGCATGGGCTTGGCATTCCGACGACGAGGGCGCTCTGCATCGTCGGCAGTGGCCATCAAGTATATCGCGAGCAGGTTGAAACCGGTGCGATGGTCGTGCGGATGGCGCCGTCGCATGTGCGCTTCGGCTCGTTCGAGATCCTCTATTATCGGAAGCAACATGAGCAGCTCAAAATCCTGGCCGACTATGTGATCGCGAACCATTTTCCACACCTGTCGGATGCGTCGGACCAGTACGCCCGATTCTTCTCCGAGGTCGTTGAACGCACAGCGAGGATGATCGCGCAATGGCAGGCTGTCGGCTGGGCGCATGGAGTCATGAACACCGACAACATGTCGATCCTGGGGATCACGCTCGACTACGGCCCGTTCGGCTTCATCGACGATTACGACCCCGGATTTATCTGCAACCACTCGGACCACAACGGCCGCTATGCCTTCAATCAACAGCCCTATATCGGTCTCTGGAATCTCAGCTGTCTGGCGCAGGCACTGCTCCCCTTGGCGAAGAAGGAAGACTTGAAGGCCGCCCTCGACCGCTACACTCCCCTTTGCGAAGGACGGTACATGGAGTTGATGCGGGCCAAGTTCGGACTCGTTGAGACGACGGAGGAGGATGCGTCGTTGATCCAAGACCTGTTGGCACTGATGCACCTGCACCATGTCGATTACACAAGTTTCTTTCGTACCTTGGGCCTGTTTCAGACCGGGACTGAATCGCTGAATGAACCGCTTCGCGACGTCTTCCTGGATCGGGCATCATTCGACCAGTGGGCTCGTCGGTACAAAGACCGATTGCGCGAGGAGGGGAGTCAGCATGAGGATCGCCTGGTCCGCATGAACCGCGTCAATCCCAAGTATGTGTTGCGTAACTATTTGGCGCAGACTGCCATCGAGAAGGCTGAGAAGAAGGATTACTCAGAGATCGATCGGTTGCTCACCCTGTTGCACAATCCCTACAGCGACCAGCCAGGCATGGACGCCTACGCCGCCTCCCCACCCAATTGGGGGAAACATCTCAGCGTCAGTTGCTCGTCGTGATGCGATGAAACAAGACAAGATCGGCGGGCTCACGGTCCGTCTCACAGGCGGCACAGATGGAAAGGGTGGAGGCAGCGGTCCTCTTGTCCTGCTCCTGCACGGCTTCGGCGCGCCCGGTGATGACCTTGTGTCGTTGGCCGACGTCCTGACTGTGCCGACCGGAACGAGGTTTGTCTTTCCCGAAGGCCCGCTCTCTTTAAGTTTTGGGTCAAGCGCTGCGCGCGCCTGGTGGCTCATCGACATGTCACGCGTGGCCCAGGATCAAGCGGCAGGCCGGATCCGCGATGTCTCGAACGAGATCCCCAGAGGCCTCGCTCCGATACGCGAGATCATGCTGGGATTCCTCGAAGAGCTTGAACAGACACTCGGCGCCGACCCGCGCAAGACTGTGCTCGGAGGATTTTCCCAAGGCGCGATGCTCTCGTGCGATGCCATGCTCCACACGGAGCGTCCCTATGCGGGACTGGTGCAGCTCTCCGGTAATTTGTTGGCGCAGCCAGTCTGGAGCCCCCTCATGCCGAAACGGAAAGGGCTGCCGGTCTTTCAAAGCCATGGGGCGCAAGACGAGATCCTGCCCTACGCTGGAGCGGAAAAGCTGCGAGACACCTTGACTCATGCGGGACTGTTGGTCGAATGGCACAAGTTCCGTGGTGGCCATGAGATTCCAAGAGCAGTGCTCCAGCGGCTGGGGATTTTCATCACCAAGGTGGTCACACAACTATGAGTAGCACGCACTCCTTCGAACTCGCAGCAGCCGACGGCAAACTGATCCGCGGGGATCGATCGACGGGAAAGGATCGCCAGATCCTCTTCATCACCGGCTTTCTCTCGAAACGCTGGGGCAACAAGAGCAAGGCCCTCGCGCAGTGGTGTGACGAGAAAGGTTGGGGGTTTTGTTGTTACGACGTACGAGGCTTCGGGGATTCAGAAGGACGGTTCACCGACTATACCCTCTCAGATTGGATCGCCGACGCGCGAGCAGTGCTCGATCTCATCAAGAGCGGACCGCCGATCACCATCGTCGGCAATTCGTTCGGTGGCTGGATCGCCTGGATGATGGCTCAGGAGTTCGCGGCAGTGGAGAAGCTTCTGCTCATCGCGCCGGCCTTCGACGCGATCGGCGTCAGAGCCAGGGACATTCCGGCCGAGCGGCGAATCAGATGGCGTGAGACCGGCTGGATGCCCTGGGATGATGACCCTCTGCACAAGGATTGGCCCCTCTCGTGGAAATGGGTCGAGGAGAGCGAGGCCTATTGGAAAACCAGTTTTGACCGGCTCAGGCCGGTCAGCACCGATATTCTCCACGGCGAGCAAGACGACGTGATCCTGCCGAGCGGCAGCAGCCAGTTTGTCGAACGGCTGCAGTCCCTGGCTCCTTCGTTTCCCGTCGAACT